>JAJUIM010000016.1 GCA_029267645.1 Microbacterium sp. | reverse complement strand
GTCGGCTTCCGCACGCAGAGCCTCGGATACATGTACATCCGCCACGCCTCGAAGCACACGTGGGAGCGCACCGCGAGCCAGCTCGTGCAGGGATCGTTCGAGCAGTGGCGGGGGTGGCGCTACCCCGAGGTGGGGTACTGAGCGGGTCGCGGAGCACCACCGGCTTCAAAGTCGAGGTCGTGGCGGACGACTGAGGCCGTGCCTCACCCGTCGCGCCACCAGTCGGGGTTCGGATCCGGGATGTCGCCGCGTGCGAGCGCGTCGGCGAACGCGAGCTCACGGAGATCATCGGGCGTGAGCAGATGCTCGGCGGCGTATTCGGAGCGCTCGTCTTCCTGATCGAGCCACTCGGCGCGGCGCTCGTCGTGCGCCGGTCTCGAGCCGCCGGGCGGCGCGCTCGACCCGAGCGCTGGGGCCGCAGGGCCTGATGCGCCCCGCATCGATGCGCGGAACGCCGCGCCGTGGGGCGCCGCCTCGGTCTCGTGGCCCGCGGGGCTCGTCCACGCGATCACGCCGCCGGGGCGCTGCACCGCAGACCACCCCGACACGTGCTTCATCCGGTGGCGCGCCTCGCAGAGCACCGCGAGGTTGTCGACCTCGGTCGCCCGCCCCGCGCCCAGTCGCGCGTGTGGTCGATGTCGGCCCGGCGCGCAAGCGTCGCGCAGCCCGGGAACCGGCACGTCATGTCGCGCCCCACGAGCTCTCGGCGCTGCTGCGCGCTCGGTCGGTACCGGTCACTCGCGACGACCTCGCCCGTCTGCGGATCGGCGAAGAGCCGGTCCCATCCGGGTGCGCAGCCGGCGAGCAGCCGCGCGCTCAAGGGCGAGACGAGCGTTCCCGCGTCGATCCACGCGGCGTCGTCCCGCGGCGCGGGCCCATGCCCGCCGGACCGCGCGAGCTGCGCCGCCGGGATCGTGACCTGCACGCTCGCCGAGATCGCCGCGAGCGATGCGCCCGTGCCGCTCGAGTGGAGCTCGTGGGCCGTCGGCGCGGCCGCCGCAGCTCGCCCGGCGTGCGCCGCTCGGCGAGGGGAACGGACGTCTCGTCGAGCACGGCGCGCTGGGCGCCCGAGAGGTGGGCGCCGGCCTCGGCGATCACGCTCGCGTGGCGCCGCGAGATGCGCCCCTCGCGCAGCGCCTCGTGCGTCGCCGGGTAGTCATCGACGAGCTGCTGCGCCTCGCCCAGCTGCGCGCCCGCGGTCGCAGGGTGCTGACGCGTGGCCGCCGCAACCTCTGCGGCCATCGCGCGCCACGCCTGCTCGGGCCCGTCGGGCGAGCTCGAACGGGATCCGTCGTCGGCCGCGATGCTCGCGAGCTCGGCCAGGTGCGCCGCCTTCTCGCCCTCCGACCGCGCGATCGCCGCATCGCACGCGCGGATGCGCTCGATCAGCTCGTGCGCACGCGCCCGCTCGGCCTCGGTGAGCTCCGAGAGCCGCTCGGCGGAGGGGCGGGGCGTGTCCATGCGTCGACGGTACGGGGGACCACCGACAAAGGAAGCTCAGCGCGGGTCGAGCCGCTTCACGACGCGCGCAGGCACGCCCGCGACCATGACGTCGTCGGGCACGTCCTCCGTCACGATCGATCCCGCCGCGACGATCGATCCCGCGCCGATCGTGACGCCCGCCAGGATCGTCGACGAGGCGCCGATCCAGGATCCGTCGCCGATCGCGATCGGGTCGTGGCGCACGTTGCCCGCGCGGCGCTCGTGGGATCCCACGTCGTGCGTGTCGGTCACGAGCCGCACGAACGGGCCGATGTTGACGCGGTCGCCGATCGTCGTGTTCGGCCGCGCGTAGCAGTCGCGGTTGATGAACACGTCGGCGCCGATCGTCACATCGCCCGTGAACTCGCCACCGCGGTAGATCTGGGTGCGGTCGCCCACGCGGATCGTCACGGTGTCGTTGTGGTTGAACTTCACGCGCCCGTCGATGCGGGTGTCGTCGCCGATCTCGAGCATGTCGTCAGTCTGCCAGGGGAGGCATGACCCGGAAATCGCGATCGCGCGCGATCCGGCGCCCGTCGCGCATGCCGCGCCACAGGTTCGACCAGCCCTTCGACGTGACCTTGCGCTCGACGAACGCGAGCCGGATGAGCTCCTTCGCGAACGTCGCGGCCGTGCCGATCGCGAAGCGCACGGGGCGGTAGTCGCCGTTCGCCCGGTAGTAGTGAGACATGATGCCGCGGTTGCGCATGATGTAGTAGCGGTACATGTCGCTCGACGCGTTGAGGTGGCGCGTGCCCATGTCCCACTGCTTGATCTCGCGCGTGCGCTGCAACACGAACTCGTTCACGATCGCGCAGGGCGTGTGCAGCGACGCGAGGTAGCCGTACATCGTGTCGTCCCAGTAGATGAAGAAGCGCGGATCCGGCAGGCCCACCTTCTGCACGAGCGAGCGGTGGATGAACATGCCCTCGAAGCAGCCCGAGTTCATCTCGCGATAGCCCGACTCGTCGAAGCCCGCGGGGGCGAAGGGGATCGGGATGCCGAGCGACGTCGACACGCGGTACTGCCAGTAGAACTCCGAGCCGTCGTAGTCGTAGCGGCGGCCCTGGATGTGGCGGAACTTCGGCGTCCAGAACCCCATGCGGGCGAGGCCGTCGGGCAGCACCTCGACGTCGTCGTCCATGAGCCAGATCCACTCGGATCCGAGCTCGTACGCCGTCTGCATGCCCGCGCTGAAGCCGCCCGAGCCGCCCGTGTTCTCGTCGAGCCGGCGGTAGACGATCTCGGTGCCGGCCTGCTCGCGCAGGCGGTCGACGGTCTCCGGTGTGTCGTCGGTCGACGCGTTGTCGATCACGACGACGTGCCCGGGCTTCGGATCCATGCGCCCGACCGACTCAAGTGCGCGCGCGAGCAGGTGGGCGCGGTTGTACGTCACGACGACGATCGTCGCCGTGCGCGGGTCGAACTCCGCGGGGGTCGCGGAGGCGTTCTTCGCAGCAGCGGTCTTCACAGGGGCGGCCTTTCGGGTCATGCGTCGGCCTCGAAGCTCTGCACCCATTCTTCCTCGGCCACGAGGCGGGGGAGCGCCTCTCGGTACTCGCGCGCGAGGCGGGGCCACTCGCGCTGCAGGCGGCGGTGCAGGCGGATCGAGTCGAGCAGCATGCCGCGGAACGTGCCGCGGTCGCGCGTGTAGATCTGCTTGCCGGATCCGTCGGCCGCGCTCACGAGCGCCGAGTCGAAGGCCGGCACGCGCCACCAGTGCGCGTCCTCCTTGCCGAACTCGACCTCGGGCGTCGCGACGTTCGCGGGGTCGGGGCGCCGGAAGAAGTGGCTGAGGATCGTGCGCGCCGTGAAGATCCGCAGGCGCAGCCCCGTCGGGCTGTCGAAGTCGTGGCGGCGGCGGATCGCGAACACCTGGCGCCCGCGGCGCGAGTGCAGCACCTGCTCGGGATCCTTGTGCACGACCGTCTCGGGGTACCGGCGCGCGAGTTCGCGGGCCTCGGGCATGCGCGCGCGCAGCGTGCGCCGCATGTGGTCGGGCCCCGACAGGACGTCGCGCAGCGCCCTGTTGCGAAGCGCCGTCGGGTAGTACTGCATCATCATGAGGTGCTTGAGGTCGACGCGTCGGCTGTGCCGGATCAGCGTGCCGCCGTGGGGCGCTTCGGAGTGCAGCAGCGCCGCGACGATGCGGTTGCGGGCATGGAAGTACGCCTGCCAGTCGATCGCGTCGTCCTTGCCGACCCACGACACGTGCCACAGCGCGGCGCCCGGCAGCGTCACGGTCGGGATCCCCGCCTCGCCCGCGCGCAGCGAGAACTCGGCGTCGTCCCACTTGATGAAGGCGGGCAGCGGCAGCCCCACCTCGGCGATGGCTGCCTTCGGGATGAGGCACATCCACCAGCCGTTGTAGTCGGCGTCCATGCGCATGTGCAGCAGCTTCGACTGGCGCAGGTTCTGCTCGCGGAAGTCGTGCGGCATCTGCTCCTGGTAGAGCGTGCGCCACATGAACGGCGCCTCGTCGACGACCTCGGCCCACGCATGCAGGCGCGGGCGGTCGAGCAGGTCGAACATGTGCGCGCCGACGATGACGGGCAGCGTCGAGAAGCGGCCGAAGACGATCGAGCGTCGGATCGACTCGGGCTCGATGCGTACGTCGTCGTCGAGCAGCTGCACGAAGTCGCTCTCGTCGCGCTGCATCGTCTCGTGCATGGCTCGCGCGAAGCCGCCGGATCCGCCGAGATTCGGCTGCGTGATGATCTGCAGCTGCTCGCCGAGGTCGCGGGCGATCTCGGGGAACGCGGGCTGCGCGTCGACGCGGTCGGTGCCCTGATCGATGAGGAAGATGCGGTCGACGACCTCGAGCACGTCGGGGCTGTCGGCGAGCGCTCGCAGCGTGTCGGCGCAGTAGGTCGGCTTGTTGAAGGTCGTGATGCCGAGCGACGCCTTGCCCGTGCGCACGGGCTCGTGCTCGGTCGACCACTCCGCGCCCGCGAGCACGACGTCGTCGCCGCCCGAGACGAGGTCGAACCACACCCAGCCGCCGTCCGAGAACTGCGTGAGCGGGATGTCGAACGAGGTCTCGGCCTTCCCTGAGACCTCGGCCGTCTCGATGCGCTGCTGCACGCCCGAGCCGTTCGAGCGGTAGACGAGGATCGTCGCCTGGCCCTCCGTGCGCACGGTGAGGCGCACGAGGCGCACGCTCGTCCAGTGCTGCCAGTACGAGGCGGGGAAGGCGTTGAAGTAGCTCGCGAAGGAGGTGCGGCTGCCGCCGCGGACCCGCACGCTGCGCCGGCCGAGGACGTCGCCGATGTGCGCATCGTTCGTGACGCGGACCGGCTTCTCGTCGATCGTCGACCACGTGTCCGGGTCGACGTAGAGGGGGAGCAGGTCGGGGTCGCGGTCGGTCGGGAAGACCACGTTCTGAAGAACGAACGGCATAGGTGGCAGCTCCGAGGTGTTCGCGGGCGGCGGCCCGTCGCCGACGCGGCGTGGCCGAGAAGAGCCTACCCGGCGGATCCTGCAGAGCCCTGATGGCCGGGCGCCGGTGTCGCGGGCGGCGGGATCGGCGCGGTCGGGTCGATCTCGCGCCGCCACGAGCGCTCCTGGCCCGCCCGCACGGCGCACACGACGAGCAACAGCCAGCCGAGGTCGGAGACGGTGTAGCTCTCGAACATCGACTCGACGAGCAGCGCGACGAGCGTGAGCGGCAGCCACGCGTACACGACCGAACGCCGGTCGGCGGCCGCGAGCCAGGCCCGCGCGAGGGCGAGGACCGCGAGCACCGCGAAGAGCAGCAGGCCCACCCAGCCGAGCTGGAGCAGCACGTCGAAGAACGCGTTGAGCGCCGAGCCGTGCGGCGAGTCGAGCGAGAGGTTGACGATGTTCGTCGGGAACGGCTCGTTCTGCCACGTGCCGAAGAAGCCCCAGCCCGTGATCGGGCGATGGCGCACCCAGCTCACGACCTCGCTCCAGAGCTCGGCGCGCGTCGCGAAGCCCGAGCGCGCCGCGAAGAAGTCGATGATCGGGCGGTGCAGCAGGAGGGCGAGCGCGAACGCCGCCGCCGTGAACGACGCGATGACGGCGTTCGCGCGGCGCCGGCGTTCGCGCGGCGTGCGCCGCGCGGCCGACAGCGCGAGCTCGGCGACGACGAGCATCACGACGAGCACGAGCGCCGTGGGGGAGCCCGAGAACACGACGAGCACGGCCGCGAGCACGATCGAGTACACGGCGACCTGCCGCGCCACCGCGCGCGCCCGCCACTCGATGATGAAGGTCACGAGGCCGAGCACCGCGACGAAGCCGAGCAGGTTGCGCGAGCCGAAGAGCCCCTGGATCGGGCCGCCGTACGCGATGAGCCCCTCGATGCCGAGGGTCTCGAACTGCACGTCGAGGATGATGCCCGAGAGCACCTCGGCCGCGAGCGATGCCGTGAGCAGCCAGCGCAGCACGTCGCCGACGGCGCGCGCGATCTGCAGCGTGTCGCGCACGTGTGCGATCGTGACGCCGATGACGGTCCAGGCCACGAGCGCCAGCCACGCGCCGAGCGTGCGCGAGTGCGTGCCGTCGAGCGCCCACGCGAGGCTCGTGATCGCCCACACGACGAACAGCACGAGGCTCGTGGGTGCGAACCCGATGAACGACAGCTCGTCGCGCCGGGCGACGAGGATCGCGGCGCCGATCGCGGCGAGCCCCGCGACGATCGTCGCGACCACGACCGGGCCGTTGACGGCGTGGATCGCGGTCGTGAGGAATCCCGCCGCGAGGGCCGTGACCGTGTAGGCGCGCGCGAACGCCGCCGACCGCAGCAGGTCGGCGAGGGCCGCTCCGGCCGCCCGGCGCATCGACGTCATCCGCGAGCCTCAGCTCTCGGGCGCGACGGCGGGGGACGCCGTGCGCGGAGCACCGCGCCGCGCGCCGGGCGTGCCGATCTCGGCGTGCCGGTCGGGGTGGGTGAGGACGGGGGAGAGCTTGATCTTCGTCGTGAACATCACGACGAGCATCCAGCCCCACAGCATGATGGGGTTCGACTCGGTGAGGCCCTGCGCGAGCAGCGCCCACAGGATGAGCAGGGGCGCGAGGGCGAGCGGCGAGAACGGCCGGTCGGCGAACGCGTCCCAGCGCGGGCGGTCGACCGCGAAGAACCACGTGCGCCACACGGCGGATCCGTACACGGCCGCGACGACCACGACGCCCAGCGCGCCGAGCTGGAAGAAGGCGTCGATCCACATGTTGTGCGCCTGGAACACCGTGATGTCGTGGTCGACGATCCAGCCCGCGAACGCGGGATCCCACGGCACCCACGGCGACGAGAATCCGCCCCCGAGGATCGGGTGTTCGGCCGCGCGACCGAGCACGTCGCGCCAGATGTCGTCGCGGCCCGTGAGGCCCTCCGAGCGGCCGAGCATCGCCACGATGCGGTCGTATCCGACGATCACGACGACGACGAGCACGAGCGCGAGCGCCGTGAACACCGAATACACGACCGTGCGGCCGTGCGGCGTCGTCTGGCGACGCATGAGGAGGGCGATCGCGAGCACGCCCGCCGCGACCGCGGCCGCGACGAACGTCGTCGCCGATCCCGCGCGCACGAGCAGCCACGCCGCGAGCGCGATCCACGCGATGCGGGCCGCGAGGATCTCGCCGGGCAGGCGGTTGACGATGCCGACGCGCAGCCGCACGCCGAAGACGATGAGCGCGATCACGAGCAGCATGCCGAGCAGGTTGGCGTTGCCGACGATGCCCTGGATGCGGTCGCCGAGCAGGAACGAGTCGAAGAGGTGCCCGCGTACCCAGTACCAGTGCGGGTCCGGCTCGCCCTCGACCGCGAAGAAGTTCGGCATGATCGGGTGGCGCACGACGAGCGCGACCCACGCCTCGAAGACGAACGAGCCGCCCACGATCCACCGCAGCGCGACCTCGAGCCCGCGGATCAGCTCGCCCCACGAGAGCATGTCGGCGAGGAAGATGCCCTGCACCGTGAAGCCCGCGAGCACGAACCACGTGATCGCCGTCGCGGCGGGCCATTGCGACCAGGCGAGCGAGGCGAGCGCGAGCGTCGCGTAGGCGAGCGCGGCCCAGGGGAGGCGTCGCCACTCGAACGCCCGCGGGCCGCGCCTGCGGGCGAGGCTCGGGATCCAGATGGCGAGCGTCGCGACGACGACGGCCGCGACGAGGATGCTCGCCCCGACGGCGCCCAGCAGGTTGTACCACCACGAATAGGCCAGCGCGCTGAACATCACGAAGGTCGCGTAGGCGCGCAGCGCGAGATGGGAGCTGGCCTCCCGCTCGGGTGCGCGAACGGGCTCTGCAACGGGGTGTCGGGAAAGCCGCGCCATACCCCTCAGACTACGGCGCGGCGCCGATAGTCTGGGCGCATGCTCGTACGCCTCACCAACGCGCCCCGTCCGTTCGACTGGGGATCGACGACGCTGATCGCCGAGCTCGAGGGGCGCGCTCCCGCGGGCCCCGAGGCCGAGGTGTGGTTCGGGGATCACCCCGCCGACCCCTCCGACGTGGGCGACGGTTCCGGCCGCACGCTCGACGAGTGGATGCATCAGGAGGACGTTGCGGTCGGCGGCACGGGGCGCCTGCCGTACCTGCTGAAGATCCTCGCTGCGGGCCAGTCGCTGTCGATCCAGGCGCACCCGACGAAGCACCAGGCCGAGGAGGGCTTCGCCGCCGAGCGCGATCTGCCCTCGGGCGCGCCGCGCAACTACATCGACGACAACCACAAGCCCGAGATGATCGTCGCGCTGAGCGACGAGTTCGTCGCCCTGTGCGGCCTGCGCGACGTGGCGGACACGCGCCGCCTCCTCGCCGAGCTGGGCGCGGCGGCAGCGCCCCTCGCTGAGCGGATCCGCGACGACGAGACGCTCGGCGACGCGGTCGGCTGGCTGCTGTCGGGCGACGCGCAGGAGCACGTCGACGCGATCATCGCGGCGCTGGCATCGGCCTCCTCCGCCGACTTCGCCGCCGACGTCGAGAACGCCCGTCGCAACGCCGAGGCCTTCCCCGGCGACCCGGGCGTCGTCGTCGGCCTGCTCATGAACCTCGTGACGCTCGCGCGCGGCGAGGCGCTGTTCCTCCGCGCCGGCCAGCTGCACGCCTACCAGTCGGGGCTCGGCATCGAGATCATGGCGGCGAGCGACAACGTCCTGCGCGGCGGCCTCACGCCCAAGCACATCGACGTGGCCGAGCTCATGCGCGTGCTCGAGCGCCGCTCGGGCGCCGTGCCGCTCGTCGAGCCCGTCGCGGCGCGCGGGGCCGACGGGCTCGTCGAGTACCCCGTCGATGTGTCGGATTTCCAGCTGCTGTCCGGATCCGTCGAGCCGGGCCGCGACGCCTCGTTCGCCCCCACGGGCCCCGCGATCGTGCTGTGCACTCGCGGAGCCGTGCGCGTCGAGGCAGGCGGCGAGGCGGAGGAGCTCGTGCCCGGTCGCGCGGCGTTCGCGGTGCGCGTCGAGGGCGACGTCGCGGTGTCGGGAGACGGCGAGGTCTTCGTCGCTCAGCCGGGCGCTCGCGGCCGGTGATCGACACGCCGATATCCGGGTGACCTTCAATCTGCGGATGAACCCTCTACGATCTGCGACTTGATATTCGCGAATCACACGGGTGTAATTACCCAGGGAAGGTTCCTTGCACCGGGGGCTCACCAGGGGGAGAGGCACGATGACCGCACCGCACTACCGCACAGAAGCACCGAACGACTGGTTCGTCGACCCCGTCGAGCGCGGGGTCCCGGGAGCGATGCCCTGGCTCGGCGACGATGACGGCGGTGCGCTGTCGTGGCAGAGCGAGGCGCTCTGCGCCCAGACCGATCCAGAGGCCTTCTTCCCGGAGAAGGGCGGATCCACGCGCGACGCCAAGCGCATCTGCGAGTCGTGCGACGTCCGCGCCCAGTGCCTCGAGTACGCGCTCGCGAACGACGAGCGATTCGGCATCTGGGGCGGCCTCAGCGAGCGCGAGCGCCGCCGTCTCAAGCGGGCCCAGCAGGCATCCTGAGATTGCGCTTCGCGCCGGTGTGTCTCTGACGGGCGCCCTCGCGCACCGGCCGTAGGCTTGCGGGGTCATGCCCGCCCCAGTTCACGCCGTGCTCGTCACGTGGTCGTCCCCCGCGGCCGCAGCCCGACTCGAGCGCGCCCTCGCCGCCCTCGCCGCGCAGACGCTCCCCGTCGACGGCCTCACGATCGTCGTGTGCGGGGATCCGGCGCCCGTCTCATCCGTCATCGACGCCTCGGGCGCCGACTTCGCGGTGCGAGCGCCCGAGCGCGCGACGTTCGCGGGCGCCGTCGAGACGGCCGTCGACAAGATCCCCGACGGTCGGCACGCCTGGATCCTCGACGAGGAGTCGGCGCCGGAGCCCGGCGCGCTCGCGCTCCTGACGGCCGCCCTCGAGCGCCAGCCGTCGGTCGCGATCGCGGCGCCGAAGCTCGTAGCCGAGAGCGACAGGCGCCGCATCGAATCGTTCGGCGTCACGATGACCCGCTGGGGTCGCACGGTCGAGCTGGCCCGCGGCGAGTTCGACCAGGGGCAGCACGACCACGCCGACGACGTGCTCGGCGCGGACGCCCGAGGCATGCTCGTGCGCAGCGACGTCGTGCGCGCGCTCGTGCCCGACCGCGCGCTCCACGGCGAAGACGTGGGCCTCGACCTCGGCGTCCGCGCGCGCCTCGGCGGCCGTCGCGTCGCGCTCGCGCCCGACGCCCGCGTCGCGGTCGCGCCCTCGCGTCGCTCGCGGTTCCGTCGCGCCTACGACGCCCGCGTCGCGCGGCTGCACCGCCGCCTCGCCTACACGCCGGCCCTGCTGCTGCCGTTCCAGTGGATCCTGCTGCTGCCGCTCGCCCTCTGGGCGACGGCCGTCGCGTTCGCCCAGAAGCGCCCCGGCCGCATCGCCCCCGAGTGGATGGCGGCCGCGACCGTGCTCGTGCGCTTCCCCTCGATCGCGCGATCGCGCGCCCGCGTGCGCGCCTTCCGCAGCGGGTCGTGGGCTCAGGTCGACCCCCTGCGCATGTCGCGCGCCGAGCTGCGCGTGCACCAGCAGGCGTCCGACGACACGCGCGACGCCGTGCGCCGCCCCCTCCACTTCTTCTCGGGCGGCGGCGCGTGGACCGTGCTCGCGGCGCTCGTCGTGAGCGTTGTCGCGTTCATCGCGCTGCTGACCTGGCCCGCCATCGCGGGCGGCGCCCTCCTGCCGCTGCGCTCGACCGTCGCCGGCCTCTGGTCGGACGCCGTCTACGGCCTGCGCCCCGAGGGGCTCGCCGACGTCGGCGCCGCGGATCCCTTCTCGACCGTGCTCGCGCTCCTCGGTTCGCTCTGGCCGGCCGGCCCGTCGCTCATGCTCGTCGTGCTGTGGCTGCTCGCCCTGCCGGTCGCCGTGCTCGGCGGCTGGTTCGCCGCGACGCGCTTCACGGAGCGCCCCGCCGTGCGCATCGGCGTCGGGATCCTCTGGGGCATGGCGCCGCCGCTCTGGGACGCGCTCTCGGCCGGCCGCCCCGCCGCCGTGATCCTGCACCTCGTGCTGCCCTGGCTCGTCTACACGGCGGTCGTCGCGCACCGCTCCTGGACGACGGCGGGCGCCGCGTCGCTGCTGCTCGCGGCGGCCGCAGCGAGCGCGCCGTCGCTCGCGCCCGCCCTCGCGATCCTCTGGCTGCTCGCCCTCGCGCTCACGATCGCGCTGCACCGCCGCGGCATCGGCCGCATCGTCTGGCTCGTGATCCCGACCGCCGCGATGTTCGCACCGCTCGTCGCCGAGCAGTTCGCGCGCGGCACCTTCTGGGGCGTGTTCGCCGATCCGGGCGCCGCCGTCTCGTTCGCGCACGCCGGCCCCGCGGCCGTCGCGGCGGGCGTGCTGGATCCGTCCGCCTGGCCGCGCCTGCTGGCCGACCTCGGCCTCGGCTTCGGCGGCTCCGTGCCGGCCGCGCTCTTCGGCGTGCTGCTCGCGCCCGTCGCGCTGCTCGCCCTCGCGGCGCCCGCGACGCGCCGCACGGGCGCCGCGCTCATCGCCCTGCTGGCCGCCGTCGCGGGCCTCGTGACGGCGATCGCCTCGCTCGGCGTGTCGGTCGTGGCGGTCGAGGGCGCCCCCGTGCCGCTGTGGCCCGGCAGCGGGCTCAGCCTCGCGTGGATGGGCGCCGTCGTGGCCGCCGCCATCACGATGGACGCCGTGCGCCGGCCCCGCCTGCGCGGCATCGCGATCGCGGTCGCCGCCGTGTGCGTCGTCGTCGCGGTCGCGCCGCAGGTCACGGCGCTGCACCGAGGCGCGACGCCCCTGCACTCGGGGGAGGCAACGACCCTGCCCGCCTACGTCACCGCCGAGGCGCGCGGCGACAAGCCCATCGGCACGCTCATCCTCACGCCGTACGCCGACGGATCGGTCGGGACCGACGTCGTGTGGGGCCCGAGCGAGACGCTGAGCGGCGCTTCGACGGTCGCGCGCTCGGCCGCAGCGCCGACCGAGGACGACGAGCAGCTCGCGCAGATCGCCGCCGACATCGTCTCGGGCAGCACGCGATCCGTGACCGAGCCGCTCGCGGAGGCGGGCCTGTCGTTCGTGCTGCTGCGCGAGACGGGCGCCGAGCAGTCCTCCGACCAGCGCGTCATGGCGCTCACGGCGCAGTCGTCGATGGACCAGCGCAGCGGCTTCGTGCGCGTCGGCGAGACCGAGCGCGGCGTGCTGTGGCGCGTCGACGGCGACACGGCGCCCCGCGCATCCCTCACGGGCGCCGAGGCCACGACCGCGTGGTTCGCGACCGCGGCGCAGGCGGCGCTCCTCATCGCCGCGCTGCTGCTCGCGATCCCCACGCGCCGCACGCGCGACGACGCGCGCCGCATGCCGCGCATCGTCGGCCCGCGCCGAGAGGAGACCGCATGAGCCGCCGTCGCACCCTCCGCCTCGTCGTCGGATCCGTTGCCGCGCTCGTCGCGGCGGGCGCCGTCGCGGGCGCCGCGATCCTTCCCTGGCCGCAGGTGTCCGCGACGGGCTTCGGCCCCGGGAACGCCGGCCCCCGCGTCGAGGTCACGCCCGTCGCGGCCGAGACCGTCCTGTCGTGCGACGGCCCGCTCGTCGCGCTCGGCCGCGACTCGTCCGACGCGTCGGCGCTCACGGGCATCGGCGACCTCGCGCTCACGACCCTCACGGGGCAGGGCGAGCAGCCGGGGGAGGGCGACGCGGCAGAGCTCGAGGGCGTCGGATCCGCGCCCACCATCGTGCAGGCGCCCGACGGCTCGACGCCCATCTCAGTCGGCGCCTCGGGCTCGGCCATGATCGAGCAGCCCGACCTCACGGGCTTCGTCGCCTCGTCGTGCCGCGCGCCGAGCCCCGAGGCGTGGATCGCGGGCGCGACCGTGTCGACGGGCGTGACCGACGTGCTCATGATCACGAACCCGAACGACGTCGCCGCGACCGTGTCGCTCACGGTGTACGGCGTCGACGGCGAGAAGGTGCCCGCGGGCGGCGAGTTCGCGCTGTCGGCGCACTCGCAGCGCGCGATCCCCGTCGCGAGCATCGCGGGCGAGGAGCAGAGCCCCGTCGTGCGCGTCACGGCCGAGGGTGCCCCCGTGCGCACCTCGCTGCAGTCGAGCCGCGTCGACACCCTCGAGGCGCGCGGCGCCGACCTGCAGGCGGGAACGCTGCCCGCGCGCGAGGCCGTCATCCCGCGCGTGCTCGTCACCGGTACGGCGGCCGACACGGGGGAGGACCCCACGCAGATCCGCGTGCTCGGCACGGGCGGCGAGGCGGGCCGCGTCGAGGCCGAGGTCGTCGACGAGGCCACGGGCGAGACGGTCTTCACGACCTCGGCCGATCTCGACGCCGACGTGCCCGTCACGCTCGGCGTCGAGGGCCTCGAGGCCGGCAGCTACGCCGTGCGGCTCACGGGCGACACGCCCTTCGTCTCGGCCGTGCGCCAGCCCGCGGGCGGCGACTACGCGTGGCTCACGCCGGGCGAGCCGCTCACCGGTACGAGCCTCGTGAGCGCGCCCGAGACGCCGCTCGGCACGATAGCCCTGAGCTTCGCGGCCACGGGCGGCGACGACGCGAGCGTGACGGTCGAGCCCGTCGCGGGCGGCGACGCGCAGAGCTTCGACGTCGCGGCCGGACGCTCGCAGACGATCGTCGTCGACGCCGCCGAGACCTATCGCGTCACGGTCGACGGCGGATCCGTCGCGGGGGCCGCGAGCGTCGCGCAGGACGACATGATCGCGGCGTTCACGATCGCCCCCGATCCCGCGGCGCCCGAGCCGGTCGAGGTCGCGCCGTAGGGCCTGCCCGACGCGTCAGTGGAAGGGATCCGCGCCGAGATCCCACGGGTCGCGGCCGAGGTATTCGGCGGCCGCGCGGAAGACCGCGTTCTCGACGAGCAGGCGGCTGTGGAACTCGTCGGCGCGGTGCATCGGCTCGCCGTGCGCCTTGTCGAGGCGCTCAACGGCGACGCGGTGGATCACGATGAGCTTTCGCGAGCGGTCGAGCGACCAGCGCGGCACCTCGCCGTCGGGCTCGCCCACGGGCAGTGAGCCGACCTCGATGCGCACGTCGCGCAGCTCGGGCCAGGTCTGGCGCAGGAAGTCTGCCGTCGAGGCGACGGCCATGTCGAAGCGCTCGTAGCGCGAGCCGACGCCCGGCAGCGGCGGCCGCGTGAGCGGGCTGCGGCCCGCGCGACCGTGCCGGCCGTGGCGCGAGGGGCGCCGCGTGGGCGGATCCTGCTGCTCACGGCGCGCGCGATCGAACCACCTCATGCAGACAGCCTAGGCTCTCCCACGATGGGGGAACGAATCTGCTCGAAGGTCGGCTGCACGCGCGAGGCGGTCGCGACCCTGACGTTCGACTACGCGGGTCGCATGGCCGCGCTCGGCCCGCTCGGCGCGGGCAACGACCCGCACGCGCACGACCTGTGCTGGATGCACACCGAGCGGCTCTCGGTGCCGCAGGGATGGACCGTGCTGCGGCACGCCTCGTTCCGCGAGGAGTGAGTCAGGCGGGCGCGCCCGTCAGGGGATCCGCGCCCGCGAGCCGCGCAGCCGTCTCGCGCTCGGTGCGCAGCGCCGCGCGTTCGCGCTCGCGCCGGACCGCCGCGACGCCCGCGAGGAGCACCTCGGGCGAGACCTGCGGCAGGGGCGAGACGAACGGCGCGACCTCGGCGGCGAGCTCGGCCGCGACGCGCGCCCGCGCGCCGGGGTGCATGCGCGCGGCGCCCGAAGAGAAGCGCGTGACCTGCGCGTCGAGGCGCGCGGGCAGGCGCGTGACGTCGGCGACCGATCCCCAGGCCTCGAGCTCTGCGGGCAGTCCGGGCGACGCGGGCGGCAGGGCGGGGCGGCGCGCGCGCTCGCTGTAGGTGCCCGCGACGAGGTCGCCGAGGCGCTGCGCGCGGGGCGTGAACGCCCCGACGATGAGCGCGATCGCGCCGAACGACATATACACCTCGAGCACGCCGACGAGGCCGCGGATGAAGGCATGGCGGAAGCCGATCGCGCCGCCGTCCGACCGCACGACGCGGCCTCCCGCCGCGAGCTTGCCGAGGCTGCGCCCGCGCGTGAGCGTCTCGACCGTGATGGGCAGGACTGCGAGGCAGACGACGAGCAGCACGATCGTCGCGATCTGGGCCGTGCCCTCCTCGAGCACGCCCGCCTGCGCGAGCGCGCCGAGGCCCCAGATCGCGCCGGCGAGGTACAGCGCCCAGCCGATGACGGCGTCGATGAGCCCTCCGAGGGCGCGCAGGCCGAGGCCGAGCGGCTGCAGGTCGAGCGCGACCGCCTCGCCCGTGAGGACCTCGTCCTCCGCGACGAGCGCGCGCGGCCCCGCGGGCCCCGTGAACGCGCGCTCCGACATGCGTACAGTTAATCAG
>JAJUIM010000088.1 GCA_029267645.1 Microbacterium sp. | reverse complement strand
GGGCATGGAGCCTCCTGGAGATCAGTGCACGGATGCGCTGATCCCGGGGCGGGAGCCCGGTGCGACGAGAGGCGTCGGCGGATCAGCGCGGGAAGCGCGCTGCGCGATGCCTCGAAAGAGGGTGGTCGGTCAGCGCGAGGTCACGCGAGGTTCCACACCGGTTCGTTCCGTTCGTCGGGGACAGGACGACGAGAATCATACCCCGAGAGGAGGCGGGATCAGCCTGCAGGGGGATGTCGGGCCTGCGGCGCGCTCATAGCGTGGGGGACATGCTCACGCTCCTGGTCCTCGCAGCGCTCGTCGCCTCGTCCGTCGTGGCCGCCGCGAACGCGCAGCGCGCGACCGAACGGCATCGCGCCCGCCGTGCCGAGCGCGCAGGCGAGAGGATCCGCGCGTGAGCCGCCGACGCGCCGGTCGCGAGCCCAACTGGGGAGCGGGACTCGCGATCGGCGTCGGCATCGGCGCGGCGCTGTCCGTCGCGCTCGAGAACTGGGCGTTCCTGCCGATCGGCCTCGCCCTCGGAGCGGCGCTGCCGTGGGGGCTCGCGGCGCCCGCGGGCGGGGAGCGAGAGTAACCGCTTTCCGATTCACCCTTGACCGGCGTGAAACGTCTCACTACGTTCTGGGGTAACGCTTTCTCATCGCTCGCGGGGTCCCCTCCCGCGCGGTGTTCGGCGTGCCCTCGAACAGGGCGACGCGCCCGCGACGACGCCGGCGCGAAGCGGTCAGAGAGGATCGGATGTCCAGAGCAGCAAGGCGCGCCGGCGCGCATTTCGGAAACCGCCCGCGCACAAGGATGCGCGCAGTGGGGCAGGGGGTCGCGTTCGCGCTCGTCGCGAGCGGCCTCGTCGCCGCGGCGCCAGCGGCGGCGCTCGCCGCGACCGAGGATCCCGGGTCGACGCGGTTCGACTTCGGGACCGGGGGCGCGGCCGACGGGTTCACGGCGGTGTCCGCGGGCACGGCCTACACGGCGGATCAGGGGTACGGCTTCACTGACGGCGGTGAGCGGGTCGACGTCGATCGCGGCGGGGACCCGCTGCTCGGCGACTTCGTGACGGCGCGAGACGCGACGTTTGTCGTCGACCTCGACAACCGCGACTACACAGTCTCGGTCGTCGCACACGATGCGGAGGGCCCGACCGACATCGCGATCTCGAGCGAGCACATGACGAAGCTCGAGCAGACCGCGAGCGAGGCGGGACAGCCGGTCGAGACGTCGTACGACATCGCGCTCGTCGACGGGCAGCTCGAGTTCTCATTCACGGGCGACGCGCCGAACGTCGCGTCGATCGAGATCACGCCCTTGCCCGAGCGCGAGGCCGGCGAGGTGCCGACTGCGTACCTCACGGGCGACTCGACCATGCAGACCTACGATCCGTACTGGGCGCCGCAGGCCGGCTGGGGGCAGATGCTCGAGCGATTCCTGACCGACGCGGTCGCGGTCGAGAACGCGTCGATCGGGGGCCGCAGCTCGCGGTCGTTCGTCGAGCAGGGGCGTCTTGATGAGGTGCTCCGCAGCGTGCGACCGGGCGACTACGTCTTCACGCAGTTCGGTCACAACGACGCGACGATCTCGGTGCCCGAGCGCTACACCAGCCCCGAGGACTTCCGCGAGTACCTGAAGATCTACGTCGAGGGCACGCGGCAGCGCGGCGGCACGCCCATCCTCGTCACGCCCGTGAGTCGCCTCGACTACAACGCCGACGCGGGTGCATTCAACGAGAGCTTCCCCGAGTATGTGCAGGCGACGAAGGACGTTGCGATCGAGCTCGGCGTCGATCTCGTCGACCTCTCGGCGTCGAGCCGCGCCTACCTCGACGAGATCGGTCCGGAGGAGGCGAAATCGGTCTTCCTGCACGCCCCCGCGGGTGTGTATCCGAACCGGCCCGACGGCGTCGCCGACAACACGCATTTCCAGGAGTACGGCGCGATCCAGATGGCGCGCCTCGTCGCGCTCGACGTGGCCGAGCTCGATGTGCCGCTCGCCGACGAGGTCGTCGTGACGACGCCTGACGCCGTCCCCGGCGCACCCGCCGGACTCGCCGCGGGCACCGTGACGAACGGATCCGTGAGCCTCACGTGGGACGCCGTCGACGGCGCCGACGTGTATCGCGTGTTCCGCAGCGTCGCGGGCGAGGACGACTTCGCGCTCGCCGCGACGTCGACGATCCCGCAGGCAGTCGTCGCGGGCCTCGAGGAGGGCGTGTCGTACGACCTGCGCGTGGCGGCCGCGAACGGCAAGGGTGAGGGCGAGGCGAGCGAGACCGTCACGGTCACGACCCGCACGGCCGCGTACCGCTACGACTTCCAGCCGGCGGGCGCGCCCGTCGCCGAGGGGTACACCGAGGTGACGACCGGCACGACCTACTCGCCTGAGGCGGGCTTCGGACTCGTCGACGCGGAGGGCATGGGCGATCGCGACAGGGGATCCGGCGACACCGACCTCGCGCGCGACTTCGTCATGGAGTTCGGCGGCCGGTACGAGTTCGTCGTCGATCTGCCGAACGGCACCTACGCGGCTCGCACGATCGTCGGCGACCTGCTCGGCACGGTGCGCAGCGACATCGAGATCGAGGGCCGGGCATACGGCGTCCAGTCGGCGAGCCGCGGCAGCTCCGAGCGCTCGTACGACGACGTCGTGGTCGAGGACGGTCAGCTGAACCTCGTCGTGAGCGGTCAGACCGCCCACCTCAACGGCTTCGAGATCACGCCGATCCTCGTGGCGCCCGCCGGGCTCTCGGTCGACGGGATCGACATCGAGGGCGATGACGCCGCCGTCTCGCTTGCGTGGGACGCCGCGCCCGACGCGACGTCGTACCGCGTGCACCGCACGGCTCCCGACGGATCCGAGGAGGTCGTCGCCGTGGCGAGCGAGCCGCGCGCGGTCGACGAGACCGCAGAGGTCGGCGAGACGTACGATTACGCGGTCTCGGCGGTCACCCCGAGCGGCGAGTCGGTTCGCTCGGCCGCAGTGTCGGCCGAGGTGATCGATCCCGACGTCGAGACGCTCGGCGCGCCCGAGGGCCTCGCGTACGGCGACATCGAGGCGCGTGCCGTGTCGCTGTCGTGGGAGGCATCCGAAGGGGCGCTGTTCTATCGCGTGAGCCGCGCCGATGCTGCGGGCGGCGACTACGCGGTCATCGGGCGCGCCGACGACGCGTCGTTCCGTGACGATGAGGTGCTCACCACCGTCCCGCACTTCTATCGCGTGCAGGCCGTCAACGCGGGCGGCGCCGGCGAGTGGTCGGAGCCGGTGGAGACGCCGGGCGACACCGTGCTCGAGCGCGACGCTGAGCGGATCGGGCGTCAGCCCGTCGCCGTGGCGCAGGAGGACGGCGTGTACCTCGGCTGGCGCATGCAGGGGGATGACCCCGAGCAGATCGGCTTCCACGTCTACCGCGACGGCGAGCGGATCACCGACGAGCCGATCACGGGCAGCACGAACTACGTGGATCCGGACGGCACGATCGACGCGACCTACCGCATCTCGCAGGTGACGGACGGCGAGCACTGGGCGACCGAGGAGTTCTCGCCGTGGGGCGAGCAGCACCTCGACATCCCGCTGCAGAAGCCCGAGGGAGGAGTCACGCCCGCGGGCGAGGCGTACGAGTACACGGCGAACGACGCGACCGTCGGCGATCTCGACGGCGACGGCCAGTACGAGATCGTGCTCATGTGGACGCCGACGAACGCGAAGGACAACTCGCGCGGCGGGTACACGGGCAACGTTTACCTCGACGCGTACGAGCTCGACGGCACGCAGCTGTGGCGGATCGACCTCGGCCGCAACATCCGCGCCGGCGCCCACTACTCGCAGCCGATGGTCGCCGACCTCGATCGCGACGGCCGCGCCGAGCTCGTCGTCAAGACGGCCGACGGCACGGTCGACGGCGAGGGCACGGTCATCGGCGACGCCGAGGCCGACTGGCGCAACGACAGCGGCTACGTCCTCGAGGGGCCGGAGTTCCTCACGGTGTTCCACGGCGAGACGGGCGCTGCCGTCGACACGATCGACTACGTGCCGGCCCGCGGCGACGTCGCCTCGTGGGGCGACGGCTACGGCAACCGCGTCGACCGCTTCCTCGCGTCGGTCGCGTACCTCGACGGCGAGCACCCGAGCGTGGTCTTCGCCCGCGGCTACTACACGCGCGCGGTCCTCGCCGCGTTCGACTTCGACGGCGAGAACCTCGTCGAGCGGTGGGTGTTCGACTCGTCGGATCCCGGTAACGGCGCGTACGCGGGGCAGGGCAACCACTCCATGGCGGTCGCCGACGTCGACGACGACGGCAGGGACGAGATCGTCTACGGATCCGCGACCATCGACGACGACGGCACGGGGCTGTACTCGACGGGGCTCGGCCACGGCGACGCGCAGCACGTGAGCGACTTTGACCCGTCGCGCCCCGGCCTCGAGGTGTTCTCCGCGCACGAGGACGTGGGATCGTCCGGCGGGCGCGGCGCGACCCTGCGCGATGCGGCCACTGGCGAGATCCTCTGGGACATCCCCGCGTCGCGCGACACGGGCCGCGCCGCGATGGCCGACATCGATCCGCGATACGAGGGCGCAGAGGGCTGGGCCGTCGGCGGCGACGCCGCGTGGAACTCGCGCGTCGGCACCATGAAGAGCGCGGGCGGCGAGGAGATCTCCGACACGATCCCCGCGGCGAACTTCGTGGCGCAGTGGGACGGCGACCTCCTGAGCGAGATCGTCGACCACACGTTCGATGAAGGGACCCGGACGGGAACCCCCGTCATCTCGAAGTGGGACTACGAGGCGGGCGCCGAGGTGCCGATCTTCGAACCCGAGGGCGTGCTCACGAACAACGACACGAAGGGCAACCCCGCGCTGCAGGCCGACCTCCTCGGCGACTGGCGTGAGGAGCTGCTGTACCGCACGGACGACTCGACCGCGCTGCGCCTGTTCACGACGGTCGATGAGACCGAGTATCGCCTCCGGACCCTCATGTCGGATCCCGTGTACCGCCTGTCGGTCGCGACGCAGCTGTCGGCGTACAACCAGCCCCCGCACACGAGCTACTTCCTGGGCGAGGGGATGCAGACGCCGGAGGCCCCCGCGCTGCGGTACACGACGGACGCGCCGGCGCTCGAGCCCGTGTCGGACGCGCCCGTCTCGGTCGAGATCGGATCCCGCCGCATCGGACAGGACCTCGCGCTCACGGTCGAGGCGACGAATGAGTCGGGGGCTGCCGCGACCGTGCGGATCTCGACCGACTTCGGCGAGAAGACCTTCACACGACTCAACGCCGGGGCGTCGCGGTCGGTCTCGTTCAAGACGGGCGAGCGCGGCATCGACGCCGGGTTCGTCGAGATCACGGTGACGTCGGATGACGGACGGGAGGCGACGACGACCGTCGGCTACGACGCGATGTCGCTCGACTGACGAGCGATGCAGGGAGCCCTCCGGCCTTCGGGCCGGAGGGCTCCCTGTGCGTCAGAGCTGCTTGCGGAGGAACGTCGTGAGGTCGTTGATCTCCTCGGGCGAGACGGCGTGCGTGAGGCCCGGGTAGATGCGGCCGACGAGCTCGGTGTGTGCGGGCAGCCACTCGGTCGTGTGCGCGACCGCCTCCTCGGGGATGACGGTGTCGGCGGATCCGCGCCCCCAGAACGCCGGCGGCCGCAGCTCGGCGAGCGCGGCGTCGCCCGGCAGGGATCCGCCCGCCGCGTAGCCGGAGAGGTTGACGACGAACGCGAACCGCTCGGGCGCGAGGCGCATCGCCTGGATTGCGACGGCGCCGCCCTGCGAGAAGCCCACGAGGCCGATGCTCGGCGCGTCGGTCGCGGCGTCGACCCACTCGATGAGGCGCTCGGCCGCGGCCGTGACGAACGCGGGATCGCGGGATTCGAGGCCCTCGATGGGGTACCAGGAGTGCCCGCTCTGCGGGAAGGGCGGCGCGAGCGGCGCGCGCACGGCCGCGTACGCGAACCCGTCGGGCAGGCGGTCGCGCAGCGCGAAGAGGTCGCGCTCATCGGATCCGTACCCGTGCAGGAGCACGATGAGCGGGCGGCCCTGCGGGGCGTCGGACCACAGGGTGGCGTCGGTGTCGAGGGGCGGCGTCTGCATGCGATCCATCATCGCGCGAACCTCCGACAAAGATGCTCGGCATACCCCTAGGGGGTATAGTTGGTGTGTCGCCGACGAGAGGAAGCCATGGAGCACGAGGGCCACACCCACGGGTACATCGAGAACAAGGACAGGGTGCAGGCGCGCCTGCGTCGCATCGAGGGCCAGGCGCGCGGCCTGCAGCGGATGGTCGATGAGGAGAAGTACTGCATCGACATCCTCACGCAGATTGCTGCGACGAAGAAGGCCCTCGAGTCGGTCGCGCTCGGCCTCCTCGACGACCACCTGTCGCACTGCGTCGCCGACGCCGTGCGCGAGGGCGGCCAGATCGCCGACGACAGGATCACGGAAGCGTCCGACGCGATCGCCCGCCTCGTGCGGTCGTGACGGCACCCAGAAAAGGAGTACGACATGGTGACGAAGACATTCACGGTCAAGGGCATGACCTGTCAGCACTGCGTGATGAGCGTGACGGAGGAGGTCTCCGAGATCGACGGCGTCGAGAAGGTCGACGTCGACCTCGCCTCGGGCCGCCTCGAGGTCACGGCGGACCGCATCGATGACGGATCCGTGAAGGCCGCAGTCGAGGAGGCGGGCTACGCGCTCGCCGCACCGGGCGACCTCGGGCTGAACCCCGCCTGACCGCCCCCGCTTCGCATCGCGCCCGACGGCGCCAGAGAGGATCCAGATGAGCACTCAGCAGCTCGACCTCGATATCCAGGGGATGACGTGCGCGTCGTGCGCGAACCGCATCGAGCGCAAGCTCAACAAGCTCGACGGCGTCACGGCGCAGGTGAACTACGCGACCGAGAAGGCGCACGTCGAGGTCGCGGGCGGATACGCGGCCGACGACCTGATCCGCACGGTGGAGGCAGCCGGCTACGCCGCGACGCTGCCGCAGCCAGATCACGGCGATGAGAAGGAGCGGCACCTGCGGGCGCTGCGGAACCGGCTCGTCTGGAGCATCGTGCTCTCGGTGCCCGTCGTGCTGCTCGCGATGATCCCGCCGATCCAGTTCCCCGGCTGGCAGTGGGTGTCGCTCGTGCTGGCCGTGCCGGTCGTCGTGTGGGGCGGATGGGGCTTCCACCGCGCCGCGTGGACGAACCTGCGCCACGGATCCGCCACGATGGACACGCTCGTGTCGGTCGGCACGATTGCCGCGCTCGGCTGGAGCCTGTACGCCCTGTTCTTCGGCACGGCGGGCGAGATCGGCATGAGCCATGGCTGGTCGCTGCTCGCGAGCCACGCGGACGGATCCGGGTCCATCTATCTCGAGGCCGCCGCGGGCGTGACGACGTTCATCCTCGCCGGCCGCTACATCGAGGCCCGCAGCAAGCTGCGCGCGGGAGACGCCCTGCGCGCGCTGCTCGACCTCGGCGCGAAGGACGTCGCGGTCGTGGG
>JAJUIM010000268.1 GCA_029267645.1 Microbacterium sp. | reverse complement strand
TCGCGCTCGGATCCGCCGCTCGCGACGGCCGCCTGCGACAGCGCGGCGAAGTCGCTGATCGCGTAGCCGAGGATCAGCGCGGCGGGCCGCAGGCCCTCGCCCGCGACGTCGGTCACGACGGGGGCGGCCCAGCGCGTGCCGAACATCGCGGCGTTGTGGCCGCCTGCCGAGAAGCCGCAGAGGGCGATCCGGTCGACGTCGACCTGCCACTCCCCCGCACGCTCGTGGATCGCCCGCATCGCGAGCCCCACGTCCTCGAGCGGCCGCGGGAACCGCGCGTCGGGCCGTTCGGCGAAGGGATCGGCGGGATCCGGCTCGCCGTAGACCGAGTAGCGCAGCACGAACGCGTGGTAGCCGAGCGCCGCGAACGCCATCGCGATCGGCTCGCCCTCGCGCTCCGAGCAGTGCGTGTACCCGCCGCCCGGCAGTACGAGCACGGCGGGCCGGGATCCGCTCGCGGGCAGCGCGGCTGTGGCGTCCAGGAGGTAGGTCGTGAGGGTGACGTCGTCGCGCCCGGGGCGCAGCGGGATCCGATCGGAATGCATCTCCCGCAGGCTACCGCCCTCCCGCGGACACAAAACTCGGGTTCGGACACCAAGCTTGGTGTCCGAACCCGAGTTTTGTGTCCTTGCGGCGGCGGAACAGATCCCTCAGCCGGCGATCAGGCCGGATCCGCCGCCCGCCACGACCGGCACCTCGTATCGGCGGGGGTTGCCGAAGCGGTGCGCCGTGATCGACACGGCCTGCTCCCGCACGAACGGCAGCATCTCGACGCGACCCGCGCTCGTCACCTCGTGGCGGTAGATCGCCACGTTCGGCGCGCCCTTCGTCGCCTCGATGATGGGATCCGCGTCCGCGCCCACGAGGCGGATCCGCGCGCCCGTCTCCGTGAACGTCGCGCAGCGCGCGGCCCAGGCCGCCGCATCCTCGACGTGCGCGGCGACGCCGACCTCGGCGAGGTAGTCGCGCACCTCGCGCGGCAGCGGCTCGATGCTCGAGACGGTGATCGGCGCGCCGATCCGCACGCCCGCGGCGACGACACGCACGAGCTCGGCGACGCGGGATCCCTCGTACCGCACCGTCACCGGCGTCGGCACGTAGCGCAGCACGTTCTGCTCGAGTCGCAGGCCCTGCACGTCGCGGGCGAGGCCGAACTCGTCGTTCCACGCCGCGATGTCGGTGCTGAGCGCCCGCTCGAGCCACTCGCGATCCGCCTCGGGCACGGCCTTCGCGGCGCGGCGCACGGCCGAGTCGGCGGGCGTCTCGCCTGAAACGGGCGCGTCGGTCCACGTGCCGAGGCCGAACAGGTAGCTCGGTCCGCCGGCCTTCGTGCCCGCGCCGACGGCCGACTTCTTCCAGCCGCCGAACGGCTGGCGCTGCACGATGGCGCCCGTGATCACGCGGTTGATGTAGGCGTTGCCCGCCTGGATGGATCCGAGCCACTGCTGGATCTCGTCGACGTCGAGCGAGTGCAGTCCCGACGTGAGGCCGTAGTCGACGGCGTTGACGATCTCGATCGCCTCCTCGAGCGTCGCGGCCTCGATGATGCCTGTGACCGGCCCGAAGTACTCGGTCATGTGGAACTCGGATCCGGGCTTCACACCCTCGCGGATGCCCGGCGTCCACAGGGCGCCCGAGTCGTCGAGCTTCGTCGGCTCGAGCATCCAGCGCTGCCCAGGCTCGAGCTCGGTCAGGCCGCGCAGCAGCTTGCCCTCGGCGGGGGCGATGATCGGTCCGATCCGCGCGCCCTCCGTCCACGGCATGCCGACCTCGTAGCCGTGCGTCGCGTCGAGCAGCTGGCGACGGAAGCGCTCGCTCTTCGCGACGGATCCGACGAGCACGACGAGCGACGCCGCCGAGCACTTCTGCCCCGCGTGACCGAAGGCCGAGTATGCGATGTCCTTCGCCGCGAGGTCGAAGTCGGCGCTCGGCGTGACGATGATGGCGTTCTTGCCGCTCGTCTCGGCGAGCAGCGGCAGGTCGGGGCGGAACGAGCGGAACAGCTCGGCCGTCTCGTACGCGCCCGTGAGGATCGCCTGCTCGACCGTCGGGTTCGCGAGCAGCTGGGATCCCAGCTCGCGGCCCTCGAGCTTCACGAGCCGCAGCACGTCACGCGGCACGCCGGCCTCCCACAGCGCCTCCGCGACGACGGCGCCCGTGCGGGCCGCCTGGCGGGCGGGCTTGAAGACGACGGCGGATCCGGCGGCGAGCGCCGCCAGCACGCCGCCCGCGGGGATCGCGGTCGGGAAGTTCCACGGCGGGATGACGGCCGTGACCTTCGCGGGCGTGTACTCGGCGCCGTCGATGTCGGCCATGACCTCGGCGCTGCGCGCGTAGAAGTGCGCGAAGTCGATCGCCTCGCTCACCTCGGGGTCGCCCTGCTCGATGACCTTGCCGCACTCGGATCCCATGACCTCGAGCAGGTCGGCGCGGCGCTGCTCGAGCATGTCGCCCGCGCGGTGCAGGATCTCGACGCGCTCAGCGAGCGGCATCCCGCGCCACGCCTCGGACGCCGTGCGGGCGTCGTCGATGAGGCGATCGAGCGTGTCGGCGTCGCGGATCGTCGCTTCCTCGAGCGCCGCGTTGCCGAGCTCGGAGGTCTGCATGCGCGAGCGGATCCCCGCCGCCCAATCGCGGTTCGCGCTCACGGCGGGATCAGTGTCGGGCGTGCCGTGGAACTCACCGCGCGGGCCCGCGGGCTGCGGCTCGCGTCGATCCATGACGCGGTTCGGCGCCGGCACCTCGGTGGGCATCATCTCGATCGAGGTGAGGAAGCGCTGCTTCTCGCGCTGGAACAGCCGCTCGTCGCGGTCGAGGTCGAAGACTGCCGACATGAAGTTGTCGGACGACGCGCCCTCCTCGAGACGGCGGATCAGGTAGGCGATCGCGACGTCGAACTCGCCGGGGTGCACGACGGGCGTGTAGAGCAGCAGCTCGCCCACGTCGCGGCGCACGACGGCGGCCTGTTGCGTTGCCATGCCGAGCAGCATCTCGAACTCGACGCCCGAGCCGGGCTCGACCGCGATGCCGCGCTTCTCTGCCAGCAGCTTCGCGAGCGCGACGTCGAAGAGGTTGTGGCCCGCGATGCCGAGGTGCACATTGGCGATGCGCTCGGGCGTGAGGGCGTAGTCGAGCACCTGCTTGTAGCCGGCGTCGGTGTGCTGCTTCGT
>JAJUIM010000103.1 GCA_029267645.1 Microbacterium sp. | reverse complement strand
TCGAGACGTTCCGCGCGCTCACGACGTGGGACGGATCCCAGCCCCTCATCGTGACGGCGTCGATCCGCGCGGCGATCCAGCCGATCGTGCGCGGGCTCGGCCTGGCCGAGCCGATCTCGCTGCGCGTCGGCGGGCGCGACCTCTGGCTCGAGGAGGTCACCGAGCGCCTCGTCGAGCTCGCGTATCACCGTGTCGATATGGTCTCGCGCCGCGGCGACTTCGCCGTGCGCGGCGGGATTCTCGACATCTTCCCTCCGACCGCGGCGCACCCCGTGCGCGTGGAGTTCTTCGGCGACGAGGTCGACCAGATCCGCGAATTCTCCGTGGCCGACCAGCGCTCGGTGCCGGGCGAGATCACGCGCGTCGAGTTCACGCCGAGCCGCGAGTTGCTGCTGACGCCCGAGGTGCGCCAGCGCGCCCGCGAGCTGCAGGACGAGTACCCGGGCATCGCGCAGATGCTCGAGAAGATGGCCGAGGGCATCCCGGCCGAGGGCATGGAGTCGCTGTCGGGGCTCGTCGCCGGCCCGCTCATCTCGCTCGCCGACTACCTGCCGGACGGCGCCGCGGTCGGGTTCGTGGATCCCGAGCGCGCCGTCTCGCGCGCGCTCAGCCTGAAGGAGACGAATGCCGAGTTCCTCGAGGCGGCGTGGAACGCCGCGACGGCGGGCGGTTCTGCGCCCCTCGACCTCGCGGCGGGCGGATTCTTCACGATCGAGGATCTGCGGGGATCCGTGCGCGAGCGCGGCGGCGTGTGGTGGTCGTTCAGCCCGTTCGATTCGGGCCTCGGCACGATCGAGGCCGAGCTGGCCGAGGCGCAGGACGAGATCCTTCCGGCCTCCGGCGCCGCCGCGCGGGTGGCGGCCGACGCGATCCCGTCGTTCCAGGGCAACGTCGAGGGCGCGACCGAGCACGTCGAGCGGCTCGTCTCGGACGGCTGGGCCGTCGTGCTCGCCGCGGCGGGCACGGGACTCGTCGACCGCGCACGCGACGTGTTGAGCGAGCGCGGCACGGCCGCGCGCATCGTCGAGGGGCTCGTAGAGGCGCCCGAGCAGGGCGTCGTCTCGCTCGTGCGCGCCGAGATCGAGGCGGGCTTCGCGAGCGCCGAGGCGAAGCTCGCGGTGCTGACGGAATCCGAGTTCTACGGCCGGTCCGTGGGTGGGCGCCCGCAGGGCCCGAAGAAGCTCGCGTCGCGTCGGCGCAACGTCGTCGACCCGCTGCAGCTGAAGCCGGGGGATCCCGTCGTGCACGCGACGCACGGCATCGGCCGCTTCGTCGAGATGGTGCAGCGCGAGGTGTCGACGGGCGGGCGGAACGCGCAGAAGTCCACGCGCGACTACGTCGTGCTGGAGTACGCGCCGTCGAAGCGCGGCTATCCCGGCGACAAGCTGTACGTGCCGACCGATCAGCTCGACCTGCTGTCGAAGTACGTCGGCGGCGAGAGCCCGCAGCTGTCGAAGATGGGCGGATCCGACTGGGCGCAGGCGAAGAAGAAGGCGCGCAAGGCGGTCCGCGACATCGCGGTCGAGCTCGTGAAGCTGTACTCGGCGCGCATGGCCTCGAAGGGCCATGCGTTCGGCCCCGACACGCCCTGGCAGCGCGAGCTGGAGGAGGCATTCCCGTTCGCCGAGACGGCCGACCAGCTGCAGACGATCGACGAGATCAAGCGCGACATGGAGCGCCCGATCCCCATGGACCGCCTACTGTCGGGCGACGTCGGCTTCGGCAAGACCGAGGTCGCGGTGCGCGCCGCGTTCAAGGCGATCCAGGACGGCAAGCAGGTCGCGATGCTCGTGCCGACGACGCTGCTCGTCAAGCAGCACCTCGAGACGTTCGCGGATCGCTTCGCCGGGTTCCCCGTGACGGTGAAGGCGCTCAGCCGGTTCCAGACCGACGCGCAGGCGCGCGACACGATGCGCGGCCTGGCCGACGGCACGGTCGACATGGTCATCGGCACCCACCGGATCCTCACGCAGGGCGTGACGTTCAAGGATCTCGGGCTGCTCATCGTCGACGAGGAGCAGCGCTTCGGCGTGGAGCACAAGGATGCGCTGAAGAAGCTCAAGACCAACGTCGACATCCTCGCGATGAGCGCGACGCCGATCCCGCGCACGCTCGAGATGGCCGTCACGGGGATCCGCGAGATGTCGACGCTCGCGACGCCGCCCGAGGAGCGGCACCCGATCCTGTCGTACGTCGGGCCGTCGAACGACAAGCAGATCGCGGCCGCGATCCGCCGCGAGCTGCTGCGCGAGGGGCAGGTGTTCTACGTGCACAACCGCGTCACGAGCATCCAGCGGGTCGCGAGCCACCTCGCGGAGCTCGTGCCCGAGGCGCGCATCGCCGTCGCGCACGGAAAGATGAGCGAGAACCAGCTCGAGCAGGTCGTCGACGACTTCTGGGAGCGAAAGTTCGACGTGCTCGTCTGCACGACGATCATCGAGACCGGCATCGACATCCAGAACGCGAACACGATCATCATCGACCGCGCCGACAAGTACGGCCTCGCGCAGCTGCACCAGCTGCGCGGACGCGTCGGACGAGGCCGCGAGCGCGCGTACGCCTACTTCGTGTACGACGAGCAGAAGCCGCTCAGCGAGACGGCCGCCGACCGCCTGGAGACGATCGCGGTGCACAACGACCTCGGATCCGGCATCCAGGTTGCCATGAAGGACCTCGAGCTGCGCGGCGCGGGCAACCTGCTCGGCGCCGAGCAGGCGGGCCACATCGAGGGCGTCGGCTTCGACCTGTATCTGCGCATGATCGGCGAGGCCGTGAGCGAGTTCCGCGGCGAGGACACCGAGGGGCCCGTCGAGCTGCGGCTCGAGCTGCCGATCGAGGCGCGCATCCCCGAGAGCTACATCGACAGCGAGCGGCTGCGCCTCGAGGCCTACCAGAAGCTGTCCGCCGCGGCGACGGCGCAGGCCGACGACGACGCGATCGACCGCGTCGTCGAGGAGCTGACAGACCGCTACGGCGAGCCGCCCGTCGAGGTCACGGGGCTCGTCGACGTCGCGCGCCTGCGACGTCGCGCCGCCCAGTCGCACCTGTCGGACGTCGTCGCGATGGGCAAGAACCTGCGGATCGCGCCGGGCTCGCTGCCCGACTCGATGCAGGTGCGTCTCAAGCGGCTCTACCCGGGGGCGAAGGTCATCGGCGGCGCCGACGCGCTGCTCGTCCCGCTGCCCGCCGCGGGCGGCGAGCTGCTCGAGGGATCCGAGCTGCTCGCGTGGGTGCGGCGGCTGCTCGACGCGCTGTTCCCGCTGCCGAAGTCGGAGGATGCGCCCGCCGATCAGTGAGCGATCAGGACCGGCGCACGGCGAGCGATAGGGTGGGACGCGGTGTGCCGGGAAGTCTGGTCGGCGGCGCGGGTCTCGTGGCTCGCGATCCGCAAGCGAACCGAAAGGTCTCGATGAAACTTCTTCGCTCCGAGCGCTTCCCCGCGTTCCTCCTCCTCGGCGCCGCGGCCCTCGGCCTCATCGCCGCGAATCTCCCGTTCGGTGACGCGGTCGTCGAGTGGAGCGACCTCGAGGTCGGCCCCGCCGCCCTCGGACTGAACCTGTCGCTGTCGCACTGGGTCGCCGACCTGCTCCTCGCCGTGTTCTTCTTCGGCGTCGCGGTCGAGCTGCAGTACGAGATGACGCGCGGCCAGCTCAACAGCCTCACGAAGATCGTCAAGCCGGCGATCGCGGCGGCCGGCGGCGTGCTCGTGCCGATCCTCGTCTACCTGCTCATCGCGGGGCACGGCGACACGTCGCAGGGGTGGCCGATCCCGACCGCGACCGACATCGCCTTCGCGCTCGGCGTGCTCGCGATGTTCGGCAAGGGCCTGCCGACGAAGGTGCGCGTGTTCCTGCTCGCGCTCGCGATCATCGACGACATCGTCGGCATCGTCTTCATCGCCGTGCTGTTCGCGACGGATCTCGACTTCGGCATGATGCTCGCCGCCCTCGCCGCGATCGTCGTGTTCGCGATCCTCAGCCGCGTACGCAGCGACCGCAACCAGGGCCTCATCATTCCGCTCATGGTGATCGTCGCGCTCGTCGCGTGGGCCTTCGTCTACCTCTCGGGTGTGCACGCGACGATCGCGGGCGTGCTGCTGGGTCTCGTGATACGCCAGAGCGAGGGCATGAGCGCCCGCCACGCGCTCGAGCCGTGGATCAACGCGCTGATCCTCCCGATCTTCGCCTTCTTCTCGGCGCTCGTCGTGATCCCGCAGGTGTCGCTCGACCAGCTGTCGCCCGCGCTGTGGGGCATCCTCGTGGCGCTGCCGGTCGGCAAGCTGATCGGCATCACGCTGTTCGGCTGGCTGTCGATGTTCATCGGGCGGAAGAAGGGCGAGAAGCCCGAGCTGGCGCTCGCCGACATCATTCCGGCGGCCGCGCTCGGCGGCATCGGCTTCACGGTGTCGCTGCTGCTCTCGCGCCTCGCGTTTGCAGACCACGTCGTCGCCGACGAGGCGGTGCTCGGCGTGCTGCTTGGCTCGCTGATCTCGCTCGTGCTCTCGGGCTTCATCGTGACGGCCCGCGCCCGCCACTACCGCAAGCTCGAGCAGCAGGCGTAGCCGCACATTTCCACAAGTCTCCGCCGGGTCCGCGCGTTCTGCCGCGAGACTTGGCGGAGACTTGTGGACTTCCGTCCTGGCAGAGTAGGGGGCGTGAGCGAAGAGCGTGAGGGGCTGCGACGCGCGGCCGAGGTGATGGATCGCGTGCACGCCGAGTGCGTGTGGTCGCGGGCGATGACACACGAGGATCTCGTGCCCTATCTCACGGAGGAGGCCGCGGAGGTCGTCGAGGCGGTCGAATCGGGGGATCCCGCGCAGCTGCGCGAGGAGCTCGGCGACCTGCTGTGGCAGGTGCTGTTCCACGCCGCCGTCGCGCGAGACTTCGACCTCGACGACGTCGCGGGCGACCTCGCCGACAAGATGACGAGGCGCCACCCCCACGTGTTCGCGGGCGAGACGGCCGAGACGCCCGAGCGCGTGCTCGAGCTGTGGAACGCCGCGAAGGCGGCCGAGAAGCGCGATCGCACGTCGGTGCTCGACGGCATCCCGCAGGGCATGCCCGCCCTCGCGCGCGCCCAGAAGGTGCTCGCGCGCGGCGAGCGCGTGGGCGCGGGCCTCGAGTACGTCGAGGAGGTCCAGGCCGGTGAGGCGCTCGAGGCCGCCGAGGGCGAGGCGATCCTGCCCGCGAGCGAGGAGGAGCTCGGCGACACGATCCTGGGCCTCGTCGCGCTCGCCCGCGCGCGCGGCTGGGACGCCGAACGCGCCCTGCGGGGCCGGATCCGCGCCTTCGAGGCCGAGGTTCGCGACGCCGAAGGGTGAGCCCGCCGCGAGGTGGAAGAATGGATCGCCTATGGCAACCGTGAACCCGCCGCGCGGCATGCGCGACTTCCTCCCCGCTGACAAGGCCCGTCGCGAGCGCGTGCTCGCCGTCATCCGCGACCGCTACCGCGCGCACGGATTCGACGAGATCGAGACGCCCGTCATGGAGGAGTACGGCAGGCTCCATGCCGGCATCGGCGGCGACAACGAGAAGCTCGCGTTCAACATCCTGAAGCGCGGCCTCGACGAGCAGGCGCTGCAGGCGGCCTCGGACCCCGCCGACCTGGCGGACCTCGGCCTGCGCTACGACCTCACGGTGCCGCTGTCGCGGTTCTACGCGAGCCACCGCGCCGAGCTGCCGTCGGTGTTCCGGTCGGTGCAGATCGCGCCGGTCTGGCGCGCCGAGCGCCCGCAGAAGGGGCGCTACCGCCAGTTCGTGCAGTGCGACATCGACATCATCGGCGACGGCTCCTCGCGTGCCGAGGGCGAGCTCATCACCGCCACGCTCGACGCGCTCGACGCGCTGGGCCTTGCGGGCGCGGAGGTGCGCATCAACGACCGCCGCGCGCTCGACGCGATGCTCGACGTGTTCGGCTTCCCCGAGCAGGATCGCCCGGGCGTGCTCATCACGATCGACAAGCTCGACAAGATCGGCCCCTCGGGCGTCGCGGCCGAGCTGCGCGAGCGGGGGAGCGCGGAGGACGCGGTCGCGGGCCTCGAGGGATTCCTCGGCTCGCTGCCCGAGGATCCCGCGGATCCGTTCGGCGCGGCGCAGATCCGCTCGATGCTGCCGGCGGGCGTGCCCGACGAGATCGTCGACCACCTCGTGGGCATCGGCGAGGCCGTGGCGAGCGCGCGCGGCGAGGGCGCGACGCCGCTGCGCTTCGACCCGTTCCTCGTGCGCGGCATGGGCTACTACACGGGCACGATCTTCGAGATCGCGCACCCGTCGGTCGGCTACTCGCTCGGCGGCGGAGGGCGCTACGACGGCATGATCGGCCGGTTCCTTGGATCCGACGTGCCGGCGGTCGGCTTCTCGATCGGCTTCGAGCGGATCGTCGACCTCGTGACGCTCGCCGAGCGCGAGGCCGCCCCCGCGGTCGTGCTCGTGCACGACCGCGACGTGCCGGTCGCCGAGCTGCTCGCGCACAAGGCCCGCCTCATCGCCGACGGATCGCGCGTGCGGCTCGAGCGCCGCCCCCGCAACCTCAAGGGCGTGCTCGAGCGCGCGGCCGCCGACGGGTACGCCTCGTTCGCGACCGTCGCCGCGGGCCAGGAGGACCTCGAGTTCAAGCCGCTCGACTGATCCACAGGTCGCGGGATCGTGGCCGCGATGCGAGCTGATCGGGAGTTCTGGATCCTCGCCGCGTGGCTGCCCGCCGCGGTCGTCACGCTCGCGGTGCTCGCAGAGCTCGTCGCGCTGCCGTTCCTGCCCGGCACGATCGTCATGCACTGGTCGCTC
>JAJUIM010000132.1 GCA_029267645.1 Microbacterium sp. | reverse complement strand
CGCCTCGATCATGCGCGCGAGATAGTGCACGGCCGCATCGGGATCGGATCCGCGGATCGACTTGATGAAGGCGCTGATGACGTCGTAGTGCTCATCGCCCTGGCGGTCGTAGCGCAGCAGCGCCCTGTCGACGGCCTGCGCGACGCGGTCCGCGGTCACAACCGGTGTGCCGTCGCCCTCGGATTCGCTCACTGCCACACCGGCGGCCGCCTCGAGCGCCGTGAGCGCGCGACGCGCGTCGCCCGACGAGAGGTTCACGATCGCCTCGCGCGCCTCGTCCTCGAGCTCGACCGCGCCGTCGAGTCCCCGCGCGTCGGTGAGCGCGCGGTCGATGAGCGTGCGCAGGTCGTCGTCCGTGAGCGGCTTGAGGGTCAACAGCAGCGAGCGCGACAGCAGCGGCGAGATGACCGAGAACGAGGGGTTCTCGGTCGTCGCGGCGATGAGGATGACCCAGCCGTTCTCGACGCCGGGCAGCAGCGCGTCCTGCTGCGCCTTCGTGAAACGGTGGATCTCGTCGAGGAACAGGATGGTCGACTGCCCGTAGAGATCGCGCTGGTCGAGCGCCTGCTGCATAACCTCGCGCACATCCTTCACGCCGGCCGTGATGGCCGACAGCTCGACGAATCGGCGACCCGAGGAGCGCGCGATCGCCTGCGCGAGCGTCGTCTTGCCCGTGCCCGGCGGACCCCAGAGGATCACCGACACCGTGCCGGGCTTCGCGGCCTCGGGATCCGCGAGCGCGACGAGCGGCGACCCGGGCCCGAGCAGGTGCCGCTGCCCCGCGACCTCGTCGAGCGAGACGGGGCGCATGCGCACCGCGAGGGGCGTCTGGCCGGTGAAGAGCGCGCCGGAGGATGTCATCCCCTCAACGGTATCCCGCGTGGCGAAGTTTGAACCCCGCGGGCCAGGGGCGTATCGTCTCCCGGGTTCTCTCGTCAGATCCCCGTCATGGAGGCATGGTGGCAACGGCCAGACAGCGTCGCGAGCGCGCAGAGCGCGAGCGCGCACGCATCTACAGGGCTCGGACGCAAGTCCACGAGGCGCAGATCGGGCGCCGCAGGCGCGACAACATCGTCGCGTGCGTCGTCGCGGGCGTCGTCGTGCTCGGCGCGATCGCCGGTCAGACTGCGTTCTACACGGTCGGTCCCGGCGCGACCGAGCAGCAGGTCGAAGCCGAGTAATCCGGCCCCGGATGCCATAGGCTGGGCGGGTCCCTTTCCCCTTCCCGCGGACCCCGCGCCGAGGAGCCTCCCGTGTCGACCTCCGACAACACACCAGCCGCCGACGAGACCGCCGCACCGAAGCCCGGTCCCGTGCCCAGTCCCGCTGCCTTCGCCAAGCGCGCGAAGCCCGCCGCCCCTACGACGCCGGAGGCCCCGGCCGTCGTCCCGCCGACGATCCCGTCGACCCCCGGCGCCGCCGACTTCGGCCGCGTCGACGAGAACGGCGTCGTGTCGGTGCGCGAGGGCGACGAGTGGCGCGTCGTCGGCGAGTACCCCGACGGCACGCACGACGAGGCGCTGCAGTACTACGTGCGCAAGTACGACGACCTGGCCTTCAAGGTGCAGGCGATCGAGCAGCGCCACCAGGCCGGCGGCGTCTCGGCGTCCGAGCTGCGCAAGCAGGCCGTCCAGCTCCGCGGCGAGGTCGTGGGCGCCGCAGCGGTCGGCGACCTGCCCGCGCTCGAGACGCGCCTCAAGAGCATGATCGACGAGCTCGAGGAGGCGAGCGCCCAGGAGGCGGCGGCCCAGCGCGCCGTCGTCGACGAGGCGATCGCCGAGCGCACCGCGATCGTCGAGAAGGTCGAGGCCCTCGCGGCGCGCGACCCGCAGTCGATCCAGTGGAAGCAGGCCACGGCCGACCTCAACGATCTCTTCGCGCAGTGGCAGCAGCACCAGAAGACGGGGCCGCGCCTGCCGAAGTCGACGGCGCAGGCGCTCTGGAAGCGCTTCCGCGACGCGCGCTCGACCGTCGAGCGCGCACGCCGCCAGTTCTTCGCCGAGCTCGACGAGGTGCACAAGGCCGCCAAGGCCGCGAAGACCCGCCTGATCGAGCGCGCCGAGGCGCTCGCGCCCCGCGGCGAGGACGGCATCCCCGCCTACCGCGACCTGCTCGACGAGTGGAAGGCCTCGGGCCGCGCCGGCCGCAAGGCCGACGACGCGCTCTGGGCCCGCTTCAAGGCGGCCGGTGACGTGCTCTACGGCGCTCGTGCCGAGCGCAACGCCGAGGAGCAGGCCGAGTCCAAGCCGCGTATCGAGGCCCGCGAGGCCCTGCTGCAGGAGGCCGCGCAGGTCGCAGACATCGCCGACCTCAAGAAGGCTCGCCAGGTGCTCACGGGCATCCAGCGTCGCTGGGACGAGGTCGGGCGCATCTTCCCGCGCGACGTCGAGCGCGACCTCGACGGCCGCATGCGCCGCATCGAGAACGCGCTCAAGGAGCGCGAGGACGTCGACTGGAAGCGCAACAACCCCGAGACGAAGGCACGCGCCAACGACATGGGCGCCCAGCTGCGCGAGTCCATCGAGGAGTACGCGCGCGCGCTCGCCGCGGCGCGCGAGGCCGGCGACGACCGGGCCGCGCGCGAGGCGCAGGACGCAATCGACGCGCGCACCGCCTGGCTGCGCGCGATCGGCGGCTGACGGCCGGTTCTCCACAGGCATCCGCGCCAGGGGGCCATGACGCGACATACTCGCGGCATGACCCCCTTCGCGTACCTCCCCGGTCGTCCCCTCTCGGTCGCCGAGCTGACGGCGGCGGCGCTCGACGGCGATCTGCGGCGCGTCTCGCGCACGGCGTTCGCGCCGCCCGCGTCGCCCGACACGGCGCTGCTGCGCGCATCCGCCGCGGCCGAGCTCGTGCCCGACGGCTGCGCGGCCGTGCGCACGTCGGCGGCGTGGATCCACGGCGCGCTGGCCGATGAACCCGATCCGCACCATGTGCAGCAGCGGGAGGGCGAGCCCACTCGGCGGCACTGGCGCACGGGCCTCATCGCGCACACCTGGCCCCTCGCGTCCGGCGATCTGGAAGAGATCGCGGGCGTCGCCGTCACGACGCTCGAGCGCACCTTCTACGACGTCGGCCGCGCGATCGTGCTCGACGAGGCGACGCCGGACGACGCGCGCGCCGCCGCGTGGTTCTGCGCCAGGATCGAACTGCACGAGCGCCTGCGCACCTGGCTCGGCAGGCCGCGCCGTCTGCGGTACACGACGCGCGTGGCGGCGCTGCTCGATCAGGACGAGGTCACGCGGTACACGTCGTAGACGCCCTCGATCCGCCGCACGGCGTTCAGCACGCGGTCGAGGTGCACCGTGTCGCCCATCTCGAAGACGTACCGGCTGATCGCGAGCTGATTGCGCGTCGTCTGCACCGACGCCGAGAGGATGTTGACGTGGTGCTCGCTCAGCACGCGCGTGATGTCGCTCAGCAGCCCGCCGCGGTCGAGCGCCTCGACCTGGATGTGCACGAGGAACACGGCCTTCGTCGACGGCGCCCACGTGACGTCGATCATGCGCTCGGGATCCTCCTTGAGCGCCGCGACGTTCGCACAGTCAGAGCGGTGCACCGAGACGCCGCTGCCGCGCGTGACGAAGCCGACGATGTCGTCGCCCGGCACGGGGGTGCAGCACTTCGCGAGCTTCACGAGGATGTCCGGCGCCCCGCGCACGAGCACGCCCGAGTCCCCCACGCGCTGGCGCTCGCGCGCGGTCGGCGGCAGCTCGACGGCGCCCGTGCCCGCATCGCTGTCGCTCAGCGCACTCTGCACCTTCTCGAGCACCGACTGGGCCGAAACGTGCCCCTCTCCGACCGCCGCGTACAGCGCCGAGATGTCGTCGTAGCGCAGGCCCGAAGCCACCTCGGGCAGCGCCTCCTTGAGGCGGCCGAACGAGATGCTCTGGCGGCGCATCGCGCGCGCGATCGCCTCCTTGCCCTGCTCGATCGCCTCCTCACGGCGCTCCTTCGTGAACCACGCGCGGATCTTGTTGCGCGCGCGGGTGCTCTTCACGAAGCTCAGCCAGTCCTGGCTCGGGCCCGCATCGGGGTTCTTCGAGGTGAAGACCTCGACGACGTCGCCCGAGGTCAACTCGGTCTCCAGCGGCACGAGTCGGCCGTTGACCTTCGCCCCCATCGTGCGGTAGCCGATCTCGGTGTGCACCGCGAACGCGAAGTCGACGGGGGTCGCGCCCTTCGGAAGCCCGATCACACGCCCCTTCGGCGTGAAGACGTAGACCTCCTTCGCACCGATCTCGAAGCGGAGCGAATCGAGGAACTCGCCCGGATCCTTCGTCTCCGCCTGCCAGTCGCTGAGGCGCGCGATCCACGCCATGTCCTGGCTCGACGCCTTGTCGTCGGGCTTGCCGCCCGTCTGCGTCATGCGCTCCTTGTACATCCAGTGCGCCGCCACGCCGTACTCGGCCTGCTGGTGCATCTCCTGCGTGCGGATCTGGATCTCGACCGTGCGGCCGCCCGGGCCGATGACGGTCGTGTGGAGCGAGCGGTAGAGGTTGAACTTGGGCGTCGCGATGTAGTCCTTGAACCGCCCGGGCAGCGGCGTCCAGCGCGCGTGGATCGCGCCGAGCACGGCGTAGCAGTCTCGCACGGACGGCACGATCACGCGGATGCCGATGAGGTCGTAGATGTCGTCGAACTCGCGGCCCCGCACGACCATCTTCTGGTAGACGGAGTAGAGCTGCTTCGGGCGCCCCGAGACGGTGCCGCGGATGCGCAGGTCGGCGAGGTCGCGCCCCACCTCGTCGATGACCTTTTGCACGTACTGCTCGCGCTGCGGCGTGCGCTGCTTCACGAGGCTGTCGATCTCGTTGTAGATCTTCGGGTAGAGCACCGCGAACGAGAGGTCCTCGAGCTCGCTCTTGATCGCGGCGATGCCGAGGCGGTGCGCGAGCGGCGCGTAGATCTCGAGCGTCTCGGTCGCCTTCTTCTTCGCCTTCTCAGGCGGGACGAAGCCCCAGGTGCGCGCATTGTGCAGGCGGTCGGCGAGCTTGATGACGAGGACGCGGACGTCCTTCGACATGGCGACGATCATCTTGCGCACGGTCTCGGCCTGCGCGCTCTCGCCGTACTTGACCTTGTCGAGCTTCGTGACGCCGTCGACGAGCAGCGCGACCTCGTCGCCGAACTCGGCCGTGAGCTCGTCGAGCGCGTAGCCCGTGTCCTCGACCGTGTCGTGCAGCAATGCCGCGGCGATCGCGCGGGGCGCGAGGCCGAGCTCGGCCAGGATCTGCGCGACCGCGAGCGGATGCGTGATGTACGGCTCGCCGCTGCGGCGCTTCTGCCCTCTGTGCTTCTCCTCCGCGACCGCGTACGCCTTGTCGATGAGGCTCAGGTCGCCGCGCGGGTGATTCTGCCGGACGGTGTCGATGAGCCTGCGCACCGACGCGTTGGGCTTCGCGCGGGTGAAGATGCGCGGAACGAGCCAGCGAAGGCTGGGCCCGGGAGACGTCGAGAGCGATTCAGCCATCGTCTCTCCCGGGCGTGGCGCGCGCATCAGCCTTCATGCGTCGATTCTAGGCCTCGTCGCCGTCCGCCTCCGCGCGCTCTGCGAGAATCCTCGCATCGCGCTGCGCGATCGCCGGCTCCTTCTCGCGCATGAACGCGTAGAGCGGCGCCGAGACGAACAGGGTCGAGTACGTCGCGACGATGATGCCGACGAAGATCGACAGCGAGATGTCGCTCAGCGTCTCCGCGCCCATGCCGAACACGCCGATGAAGAGGATCGCGGCGACCGGCAGCGCGGCCACGACCGACGTGTTGATCGAGCGCACGAGCGTCTGGTTCACGCCGAGGTT
>JAJUIM010000075.1 GCA_029267645.1 Microbacterium sp. | reverse complement strand
AGGGCCGTCGAGCCCGAGCGCCTTGCCGATGATCTGCGCGGTCTCGCGCGCCCTCGAGAGCGGGCTCGACACGAGGCGGGCGTAGTCGCCGCCTCGAAGCGCCTCGGCGGCTGCTGCGGCCTGCGCGCGACCCGTGTCGTTAAGGGGGATGTCGCTGTGACCCTGCAGCCGCCCCTCGCGGTTCCAGTCGGTCTCTCCATGGCGTACGAGGGCGATGATCGTCACGCGTACGAGCCTATCTGCCGCGCCCGAGAGCGTCCCGGAGCCTACGCGCGGGGCGCGAATTCGTCTGCGATGCGCGTGAGTACCTCGCTCGTTCCGCCGTCGATCTTCACGGTCGCTCGCGCGTCGGCCTTCGTCGCGCCGCGATTGACGATGACGACGGGGATCCGGCGCCGCCGCGCCCGCTCGACCAGGCGGATCCCGCTGTTGACGACGAGCGACGAACCCGTGACGAGCAGGGCATCGCCCGCGCGCAGGATCTCCTCGGCCTCGTGGAACCGCTCGGGCGGGATGAACTCGCCGAAGAAGATGACATCGGGCCGCAGCACGCCGCCGCACACGGGGCAGTCGGGCACGACGAAGTCCATGTCGGCCTCGGGCGCGACGTCGCCGTCGGGGCCCAGGATCACGGCGTCGGGCACCGCGATCCAGGGGTTGTCGCGTTCGATGCGCTCGGCGATGTCGCGGCGGTCGAACATGCGGTGGCAGTGCGTGCAGCGCACACGGCTCATGGTGCCGTGCAGCTCGACGACCCGCGTCGACCCGGCGCGCTCGTGCAGGCCGTCGACGTTCTGCGTGATGACGCCCGGCACGCGGCCGCCGCGCTCGAGCCGCGCGAGGGCCTCGTGGCCGCGGTTCGGTACGGCCGAGGTGAAGGCGCGCCATCCGAGGTGCGATCCGATCCAGTAGCGCCGCCGCGCGTCGGCGTCGCTCAGGAACTTCTGCGCCGTCATCGGCGTGCGCCGCGGGGCGCCCTCGCCGCGATAGTCGGGGATCCCCGAATCGGTCGAGATACCTGCGCCCGTCAGCACCGCGATGCGGCGGCCCGAGAGCTCCGCGAGGGCGCGCTCGATCGCGGCATCGGTGTCGGGCTGATCGACGGCTGGGGTGTGCGGCACGGATCGATCCTACGGCCGCACGGGCGCCTTCCGGCCTGCTCCTGCGAGGATGACGGAATGCACCTCGAGCGGATCTCCGACGCCGACGACGAGCGCCTCGCCGACTACCGCAGCCTCACCGACGTCGCCCTGCGGCGCGTACTCGAGCCGGCGGGCGGGCTGTACATGGCCGAATCGGCGAAGGTGCTCGCCCGTGCGCTCGCGGCGGGCCACCGGCCTCGATCGGTGATGACCGCCGAGAAGTGGCTCGACGACGTCGAATCGCTCGTGGGCGACTCGCAGACGCCCGTCTACGTCGTGCCGGATGAGGTCGCCGAGCAGGTCACGGGGTACGCCGTGCACCGCGGCATGCTCGCGGCGATGCACCGCCCGGCGCTGCCCGCCATGGCCGACCTGCTCGGCGACGCTCGCGGTCGTCGCACGCGCGTCGCGATCCTCGAGGATCTCGTCGATCACACGAACGTGGGCGCCGTCTTCCGCTCGGCCGCAGCGCTCGGCGTCGACGCCGTGCTCGTGACGCCGCGCTGTGCGGATCCGCTCTATCGCCGCAGCGTGCGCGTCTCGATGGGCACGGTGTTCCAGGTGCCGTGGACGCGCATCGACGACTGGCCGCGCGGCATCGACGAGCTGCGCGGACTGGGGTTCCACGTCGCGGGCATGACGCTGGGGGAGGGCGCGATCACACTCGACGAGCTCGTCGACGAGGAGCACGAGCGCCTCGCCCTCGTGCTCGGCACGGAGGGCCACGGCATCACGCACCGCGCGGATCGCCTGCTCGACCGCCGCGTCACGATCCCCATGATGGGCGGGGTCGACTCGCTCAACGTCGCCGCCGCCTCCGCCGTCGCGTTCTACGCGACGCGGTGATCGCGGGCGGCACACGCAGATCTCATACCCCGCTGTCGCCGCCGACGACCGGCGCCGCGTCGGGGCGCTTGGGCAGCACGCCGTCGCCCGATGACTGGTGGCGCAGGCGCCGCAGCACCCACGGCACGAGGTGGGTGCGCGCCCAGACGAGGTCGTCGCGGCGGGCCTCGCGCCAGTTGCGCTGGGGGAGGGGATCCGGCTGCATGGGCTGCAGCTCGTTCGGGACGTTGAGCGTGCGCAGCACCATGCGCGCGACCTCGTGATGCCCGAGCGGGTTGAGGTGCAGGCGATCCTCGGCCCAGAAGCGCGGATCCTGCACCTCCTTGAGCGCCCAGAGATCGGCGACGATCGCGTCGTACCGCTCGGCGATCGCGCGCATGTTCTCGTTGTAGATCGCGACCTTGCCGCGGAACGTGCGGAACACGGGGTTCCAGCCCACGTCGAAGCCCGTGAAGATGACGACGGCCGCGCCGCTCGCGCTGAGGCGCGAGACGCAGGAGTCGAAGAGCTCGGCGATCTCGTCGGGATCCGTGCGGGGGCGGATCACGTCGTTGCCGCCCGCGCACAGCGTGACGAGGTCGGGCTTGAGCGCGAGCGCCGCGTCGATCTGATCGTCGGAGATCTGGCGGATGAGCTTGCCGCGCACGGCGAGGTTCGCGTAGGCGAAGTCGTCGACCTGGCTGCCGAGCACCTCGGCGACGCGGTCGGCCCAGCCGCGGTGGCCGCCGGGCGATCCGGGCTCGGGGTCGCCGATGCCCTCCGTGAAGGAATCTCCGAGGGAGACGAGGCGTCGCCAGGGGTGCGGCTCCTCGTTCTCGACGAACGGTGTGCGGATGTCTGGCGACGTCATGAATCCTCCTTGGACCAATGCAACCTAGCCCGTTCCGAGGCGACGCGCCACCACCTGAGAAGACGCGCCGGACGGATGTCGGGGGTCGGGTCTATCGTGGTGGATCGTGCTGAGTCCGTCCTATCCGCAGAGAGCCCCGAGGGGCACGGCGGGCAGGCTGCGAGCATGGCAGCAGGAGGCCCTCGACCAGTTCTTCGAGCAGAACAAGCGCGACTTCCTCGTCGCCGCGACGCCCGGCGCCGGCAAGACGACCTTCGCGCTCACGGTCGCGCGCGAGCTGCGCCACCGCGGCGAGATCGACCGCATCGTCGTCGTCTGCCCGACCGAGCACCTCAAGACGCAGTGGGCCGATGCCGCCGCGCGCACGAGCATCCGGCTCGATCCCGACTTCTCGAACCAGCAGCCGTATCTCGCGCGTCACTATCACGGCGCCGTCGTGACCTACGCCCAGGTCGCGGTGAAGTCGTCCGTGCACCGCCGACTCGTGAAAGACGCGCGCACGCTCGTGATCCTCGACGAGGTGCATCACGGCGGCGACGCGCTGAGCTGGGGCGACGCGATCCGCGACGCATACAGCCCCGCGACGCGGCGCCTGCTGCTGAGCGGCACGCCCTTCCGCAGCGACGACGCCCCGATTCCGTTCGTCGAGTACGCGCCTGACGAGCAGGGTCTGCGCACGTCGGTGACCGACTACAACTACGGCTACGGCCGCGCGCTCGCCGACGGCGTCGTGCGACCCGTGCTGTTCCACGTCTACTCGGGCCACATGAAGTGGCGCACGCGCATGGGCGACGAGCTCGAGGCGCACCTGGGGCAGGACAACACGAAGGACGTCACGAGCCAGGCCTGGCGCACGGCGCTCGACCCCGAGGGCGACTGGATGCCGGCCGTCCTGAAGAGCGCCGACCAGCGGCTCACCGAGATCCGCCGCCACGTGCCCGACGCGGGCGGTCTCGTGATCGCGACCGATCAGACGAACGCCCGCGCGTACGCCGAGATCCTGCGGCGGATCACGGGCCAGCCGGCCACGGTCGTGTTGAGTGACGAGGCCGAGGCCTCCGCGCGCATCGAGCAGTTCTCGAACAACACGTCGCGGTGGATGGTCGCCGTGCGCATGGTGTCGGAAGGGGTCGACGTGCCCCGGCTCGCCGTCGGCGTCTACGCCACGAGCTCGTCGACGCCGCTGTTCTTCGCGCAGGCGATCGGTCGTTTCGTGCGCGCTCGCCGCAAGGGCGAGGCCGCGAGCGTGTTCCTGCCGCAGGTGCCCGTGCTCATGTCGCTCGCGCACGAGATGGAGAAGCAGCGCGACCACGTACTCGACCGCGGCGAGAAAGACGCCGACGGGCTCGACGACTCGCTCCTCGACGCCGCCGAGCGCGAGGAGAAGGCGAGCGACGAGCTCATGGAGGAGGAGTTCTCCTTCCAGTCGCTCGGATCGGTCGCGCACTTCGACTCGGTCGTCTTCGACGGGCAGCAGTTCGGCCAGCTCGCCGTGCCGGGAACCGATGAGGAGCTCGAGTTCATCGGGCTTCCGGGCCTGCTCGAGCCCGAGCACGTGCACGATCTGCTCATGCAGCGCCAGGCGCGCCAGTCGCGGCACCGCGAGGTGCGCGAGACGCGCGAGCGCGAGGCGGGCACGGTGGGCGAGCTGCCCGAGCCCTTGCACCGCACGCTGAAGGAGCAGCGCCAGCTGCTCAACAGCCTCGTGGGCGTCTACGCGAAGCAGACGGGGGATCCTCACGGGCAGGTCCACGCGTGGCTGCGGCGCACGTGCGGCGGGCCGCCCGTCGCGCAGGCGACGGTCGCGCAGCTGCAGGCGCGCATCGACCTGCTGCGCAAGCGCGTGCACCGGTAGGCACGTTCGGGGCTCCGAAAAGCTCTCAGCGCCATCAGGAGCCGTCGCTACGGTCGTCGAGACCCCGCGTCGGGACGCGCGGGGCGACCCGACCGACACCAGGAGCTTCGCGTGAACGCGACTTCCCCCGACATCGATCCCACCGAGGCGACGCCCGCGCAGCGCCGCCGGTGGGCGCAGTACCTCTCCGACGAGCGCGCGGAGGCGGCGACGTACCGCCGCCTCGCGCGCCGTCGCGAGGGTGACGAGCGCGACATCCTCGAGCAGCTCGAGCAGGCCGAGCGCCGGCACGAGCAGCACTGGCTCGCCCTGCTTGGCGGCGAGCCGAAGCGCCTGCCGAAGCCGACGATGCGCACGCGCGTGACCGCGTGGCTGGCCTCGCACTTCGGCTCGATCTTCACGCTCGCCCTCGCGCAGCTCGCCGAGGCGCGCTCGCCGTACGACACGGATCCGTCCGCGACGCCGCGCATGCGCGCCGACGAGAAGATCCACCACGAGGTCGTGCGCGGCCTCGCCGCGCGCAGCCGGCGCCGCCTGTCGGGAACCTTCCGCGCCGCCGTGTTCGGCGCGAACGACGGCCTCGTCAGCAACCTCGCGCTCGTCATGGGTATCGGCGCGACGGGCGCCTCGGCGGGCTTCGTGCTGTTCAGCGGCATCGCGGGTCTGCTGGCGGGCGCGCTGTCGATGGGCGCGGGGGAGTACGTCTCGGTGAAGTCGCAGCGCGAGCTGCTTGACTCGACAGAGCCGAGCGACTTCGCGCACTCTGGGCTGCCCGATCTCGACCTCGACGAGAACGAGCTCGCGCTCGTCTACCGCACGCGCGGCATGGGCGAGGACGAGGCCCGCGAGCGAGCCCGCGCCGTCGTGAGCAACGCGCACGCAGGCCGCATGCCCGCGCCTCGTGCGGCGGGCGACCAGCACGAGGTCATCGGCGGCGCCTTCCGCGCGGCGGCCTCGAGCTTCTGCTTCTTCGCGGTCGGCGCGATCATCCCCGTGCTGCCATGGATCTTCGGCCTGAGCGGCCTCGTCGCCGTCGTCATCGCACTCGCCCTCGTCGGCATCGCGCTGCTCGTCACGGGCGCGACGGTGGGGCTGCTTTCGGGCGCCTCGCCGCTCCCGCGCGCCCTGCGACAGCTCGCGATCGGCTACGGCGCGGCCGCCATCACCTACGTCCTCGGCCTGCTGTTCGGCGTCTCGGCGGCGTGACGCGCCCGGGATCGTGATCCGATTCGCCCTCTCGCCCGCGCCCTGGTAATGTTTTCTCTTGGTTCGGAAAGCGATTCGGAAGGATCCGCGGCACGGACCGACACCCATGCGCGGGTGGCGGAATAGGTAGACGCGCTAGCTTGAGGTGCTAGTGCCCGTATTAGGGCGTGGGGGTTCAAGTCCCCCCTCGCGCACGCGAATGAAATGGCTCCTGACCTGGGATTTTATCTCTCGGGTTGGGGGTCATTTCGCGTTGAAGTGCGAGAAAAAGTGCTAAGCCTGGCCGAGATGGGCGGCGCAGCGGTCTACTGCCGACCTCTGCATGGTCGGGGTGACGTGGGAGTAGATGTTCATCGTCGTGGTGATTGTTGAGCGTCCTAACCGCTCTTGGACGACCTTGGGGTGCTCCCCGAGTTCGAGCAGCAGCGTCGCGTGGGTGTGACGCAGCCCCTTGATCGTGACCCGGTGCAGGCTGTCGAACTTCGCGGTCACCCACTTGAGGCGGCGATCCCACCGGCTGGTCATTGCGTCGGGTGAGCGGAGCTTTCCGTCATCGTCTCCAAAGACGTAGGCGTCGGCCTTCGCCAGCTCGAACGACACCTCGGCCCGCGCCACCTTTTACGAGGCGAGCACCTTGAGGGTTTCGGCGTCGATGACGCGGGCCTGTCCGGTCTTGGTGGTCTTCGTCTTCGTCCAGTCGTCGGTATCGACGGCGCGGCGGATGCTGACTCGCATCGTCTTCGTGTTGATGTCCGACCATTTCAGGGCGAGGGCGTCCGAACGGCGCATGCCGGTGTAGGCGATGAGTCGCCAGAGGGGAACAGCTCGTCTTCCAGCTCGTCGCGGTTCCAGGTGAGGAAGGTCTGCAACTGCTCGGTCGTCCACGTCGCGATCTCGGGCTTCTGCGCCCTCACCTCGCTGGACTTCGGTGGTTTCACGGTGCGCTTCTTCTTCGACGGGTTCACCGTCAGGTGCCCGTCGTCGATCGCCGCGTCGAGGGTCGCGCCGAGCACGACATGCACCTTGTGGACGCTGTTGGCCGAGAGCGGCTTTCCTTTGCCGTACTCGTCACGGCGGCCGTGGTCTTCGAGGTCGCGGTAGTGGCGCGCGATCCTTGTCGCGGTGAGCTTGTCGAGCCGGATACTACCGAGCTGCGGGCGGATGTGGTTGCGGATGATCTTCTTGTACCCCTTGATCGTGGACGCCGCGAGCTTGAGCCCTGCCGCTCACTCATCCGCATACGTGCCGACCGTGGGTGCGTTGTTGCCGAACTTCTCGTTCGCTTCAACGCCTCCTGCAAGGCGTCGTTCGCCTCGTCGGTGTTGGTGAACCCGGAACGAGTGAGTCGGCGTGATCCCATCTCCGGGTACTCGGGGTCTTTCAGGACGTAGATCTGGAACCGCCACCGCTTCCCCTGATCGGTGTCGTAAGCCTGGATCGAGCCAGGTTGCCGCGAGCGGGAGCGCCGCTGCTGCTTCTCACCCCCGCGGCCCTGCTCGGCGGGCTGCCTTTTCGCAGTCATGACAGTGTGCTCGTTGCCGTTGCCGTTGCCGTTGCCGTTGCGGTTGCCGTTGCCGTTGCCGTTGTCGTGCCGGGCTGGTGCGTCTGGGCGTAGTTGTCGATGTAGTCGGCGGCGTTGAACACTCGCCCCTCCGGGTCGAGCTGCACGCCTCTCTCCTGGATCACGCGGGCGCGTGCCCGCGCTGCCTCCAAGCGTTCCTGGTAGGCGGCGATGGTCTTGGGGTGCGCGCTCGTCTTCTCGGGGTCGTCTTTGCTGGGGGCGGTCATGCCCGCGAGGGTGGTTTCGAGGTGGTGGATGCGGTCGGTGCAAATCACCCATTCCTGCTGCCAGTAGTTGAACAGCCCCTCATCGGTGAGCACGAGTTCCCCGCGCATCCACCTGTCAATCTCTTCCGGCTCGTACCCCTCCGGCACACCTGTAAGCGTCGTCTGCTCGTCCGGTGGGGTCAGGAGCGCGGCCGGGGTGGTGCGCAAGTCCATGCCGATCGCTTGGCGTGCCGTGCGGATGTTCCGCGCGACGTGCTTGTTCGTGATGCCTGCGGGGTTACCCCGCACCCTCTCGGTTTCCATAGTAGAAATCTGCAACGCAATGCTTGACAGTGTAAGTGCGATTCTCTGCGGTGGGATGAACCACATTTCTCGGCGCTGACACGAACGGATGGTGTGATGATGCGGCAGAGCGAGCTTGTCAAGTTGTGTGTGTAAGCGGGCGGTGTCTCGGGGTTAGAGGTAGGGCTGGACGCGGTCGGGGAAGGCGATCGCGAGCTGTTCGAGGGCCTTCTTCCAGTTCGTGACGATT
>JAJUIM010000125.1 GCA_029267645.1 Microbacterium sp. | reverse complement strand
GTAGCCGATGATGAGGCCCGCGAGCGCCATGCCGCGGCCTGCCCCGCCGCGCTTCTTGATCTGCGACAGCGCGATGTGGCCGAACACGATCGCGAGGATCGCGGAGAGCGGCGCGACGATCGTGAGGATCGCGCCGATCACCGGGATCCACGCGAAGATCCACGAGGCGGGGGAGACGAGGCCGCACACGAGCGCCGTGATCGCCAGCGGGTTCGTCTGTTGCGGTGCCGCGCCGTAGGGCGGCTGGTAGGCGGGCTGCGGGTACGACATGCTCGTTACTCCTCGATAGGTGTCGGTCTTCCAGCGTAGTCGGCGAGGTCCCGGCGCGCGCGGGGGGATGACCCGACGGGCGAGGCGGGCGAGCCCCCGTAGGCTGGTGTGGCCCCCATCCGTCGTCCAGGAGCATCACCATGAGCGCAGACACCACCGCCGACCGCGTCGCCCTCGTCACGGGAGGAAACCGCGGCATCGGCCGCGCGATCGCCGAGCGCCTCGTGCGCGACGGGTACCGCGTCGCCGTCACCGCACGCAGCGGCGAGGGCCCCGAGGGCACCCTCACGGTGCGCGCGGACGTGAACGACGGCGCGTCGCTCGACGCGGCCGTGTCGCAGGTGGAGGCCGAGCTCGGCCCCGTCACGACCGTCGTCGCGAACGCGGGCATCACGAAGGACACGCTGCTCATGCGCATGTCCGACGACGACTTCTCGGCCGTCCTCGATACGAACCTCGGCGGCGCCTTCCGCACCGTCAAGCGCGCGATCAAGAGCATGATCCGCGCGCGCCGCGGGCGCATCATCCTCATCTCGAGTGTCTCGGGCCTTCTCGGCGTCGCGGGGCAGGCGAACTACTCGGCGTCGAAGGCCGGGCTCGTGGGCTTCGCCCGCGCGGTCACGCGCGAGCTCGGCGGGCGCGGCATCACGGCGAACGTCGTGGCTCCGGGGTTCATCGAGAGCGACATGACGGCCGAGCTCGACGAGAAGACGCAGGCCGAGTACAAGAAGCAGATCCCCGCGGGCCGCTACGGCACGGGCGAGGAGATCGCGGGTGTCGTGTCGTGGCTCGCGAGCGACGACGCGGCCTACGTCTCGGGCGCCGTGATCCCCGTCGACGGCGGCCTCGGCATGGGGCACTGAGCCCCGGCCGTCAGGGCAGCAGCGGGATCAGCTGGGCGAGGTCGACGGGGCCGATCGCGATCGGCGCAGCGCGGCGCACGGCCGGCTTCGCGTTGAACGCGACGCCGAGGCCGGCGCGCTCGATCATGCGCAGATCGTTCGCGCCGTCGCCGATCGCGATCGTGCGGTGCGGCGCCACGCCGTGCTGCTCGGCCCACGCAGTGAGCTGATCGGCCTTCGCCTGCGCGTCGACGATGTCGCCCGCGACGCGGCCCGTGAGGATCCCGTCCGCCGCGTCGAGGCGGTTGGCGCGCCAGACGTCGACGCCGAGCGCGGGCGCGACGTCGTCGAGGATCTCGTGGAAGCCGCCGGAGACGACGCCGACGACGCCGCCTCGCTCGTGCACGGCCGTCGTGAGGTCCGTCACGCCCGGCGTCGGCTCGACCCGAGCCCGCACGCGCGCGAACGCCGAGAGCGGCACGCCCTCGAGGGCTGCCACGCGCGAGCGCAGGCTCGTCGCGAAGTCGACCTCGCCGCGCATCGCCTGCTCGGTCGCCGCGGCGACCTCGGCGCCGCGCCCCGCCTCGTCGGCGATGAGCTCGATGACCTCGTTGCGGATCAGAGTGGAGTCGGCGTCGAGAACGACCAGGAAGCGCGCAGTCACATGCCGAGAGTAGCGGCGCGGGCGCCTCGCGAGAAAACGCCCCCGCGCTGCGGGTCGCGGGGCGCGCGGGTCGGTAGGCTCGAGACATGACCTCCGTGCTCGAGATGAACGACGTCGTGGTGCGGCGCAGCGGCCGCCACATCGTCGATCAGCTGTCCTGGACCGTGAACGACGACGAGCGGTGGGTCATCCTCGGGCCGAACGGGGCCGGGAAGACCACGCTGCTGCAGGTCGCCGACACGCTCCTGTACCCGACGTCGGGCACGGTCGACATCCTCGGCGAGCGCCTGGGCCGCACCGACGTGTTCGGCCTGCGCCCGCTCATCGGCTTCTCGTCGACGGCGCTGGCTCGCCAGATCCCCGCCGACGAGACGGTGCTGAACGTCGTGCTCACGGCCGCGTACTCGGTCATGGGTCGCTGGAACGAGCAGTACGAGGGCATCGACGAGCGCCGCGCGATGCGGGTGCTCGCCGAGTGGAAGCTCGACGGGCTCGCGGATCGCCTCTTCGGCACGCTGAGCGACGGCGAACGCAAGCGCGTGCAGGTGGCGCGCGCGGTCATGACCGACCCCGAGCTGCTGCTGCTCGATGAGCCGACCGCGAGCCTCGACCTCGGCGCGCGCGAAGAGCTGTTGCAGCTGCTCGGCGGCTACGCACAGGCGCCCGGCACCCCCGCCATGATCATGGTCACGCACCACGTCGAGGAGATCCCGGTCGGCTTCACGCACGTCATGCTCATGCGCGACGGCAAGGCGGTCGCCCAGGGCCCGCTGCGCGAGACGCTGACGCGCGAGAACCTGCGCGAGACCTTCGGCTTTCCGATCGCCGTGATCGAGCACAACGGTCGCTGGGTGGCTCGTGCGGAGGCGTCGGCCTTCCCGAAGCGCTGAGGCGCGACCTGGTAGACTCGTTCGCTGGCGCTCGAGGTGCGCCGGTGCGGCGCGCCCGCACGATTCCCTCCTCAGACATCGTTCCCGCAAGGACAGCCATGAAGACTGACATCCACCCCACGTATGACTACGTCGTGTTCCGCGACCTCGGCTCGGGCGAGACCTACCTGACCCGTTCGACCGCGACGAGCGACAAGACGATCGAGCTCGACGGCCAGACGTACCCCGTCATCGACGTCGAGATCTCGGCCGCTTCGCACCCGTTCTACACGGGCAAGCAGCGCATCATGGACTCGGCCGGCCGCGTCGAGAAGTTCAACCAGCGCTTCAAGAACTTCGGCAAGTAAGCCTCGTTCACGACGATGCCCCGCCTCGGCGGGGCATCGTCGTTTCTGCGCTCGGCGACCGGTTCAGCGCAGCGGCCAGGAGCCGTCGAGCTGCTCGCCCGGTGCGAGCTTGCCGATGCGCACAAAGTAATCGGAGAGGCTCGCGGCCTGCTCGGCGGCCCAGGCGACCTGCGCCTCGTGGAGCGCGCCGAGACTCTCGGGCAGGTCTGCCGCGTACCGCTCGGTCTGCGCGAGCGCGATGCGGCCGGCCGCGATCGCATCGGCCGACGCCTCGTGAGCGTCGTCGAGGGCGACGCCGTAGTGCGCCGCGACGATGTCGAGCGTGCGCTTGCCCTTGCGGAACCGGTCGTGCTGCTTGTCGATCACGAGCGGGTCGATGACGGGAGCGGGCGCCGCGATCGGCGGGATGCCGTGGCGCACGGCCTCGGCGCGCAGCAGCGAGAAGTCGAAGGTCGCGTTGTAGGCGACGACGGGGATCCCCGCGTCGAGCAGCGCGCGCAGCGCCTCGACGATCTCGCCGACGACCTGGCGCGCGTCGCGTCCCTCGGTGCGGGCGCGCTCCGTCGTGATCCCGTGCACGGCGGCCGCGGGTGCGGGGATCTCGACGCCGGGATCCGCGAGCCAGTCGCGCGCCTCGAGGACGGCGCCCTGCTCGTCGAGCACGCCCACGTAGGCCGTCACGATGCGGTCGCGCGCGACGTCGACGCCCGTCGTCTCGAGGTCGAAGACGGCGACCCGCGTGAGGAGCCGGCCCGCGTCCGGCGCGAATCCCGCGGTGATGTCGTCGAATGCCATACGGAGCTCCTCGGGGGTGTCGACGAGCAGTGCGCCGTCGAAGTCGAACAGGGCGCCCGATGCGGGCGCGCCGGCGTCGCTCGTGCGGCGCGTGCGGGCCGGACGACCCGACGCGCGCGGGATCCACGAGGTCTTCTCGCCCGGATCGTCGAGATCGCTGAGCGCGAAGAGCGGCGGGGGATCGGGCCACGACGTCTTCATACTCCTCGACGCTACGGCCGCGCGGCGCGGAAGCAGCCGCGCCACGCCACATAGACTCGGATGGTGGTCGTGCCCTCTCCCTACGCGGAACAGCTGAACCGGATCCGCGTGCAGCGGCGCACGATCGAGGCGGGCGGCGCAACGACGGTGTTCTGGGAGTACGGCCCCGTTGACGCCGGAACGACGATCCTCGCCGTCCACGGATTCCGCGGCGACCATCACGGCCTCGAGCCGGTCGTCGCGCAGCTGCCCGACGTGCGCTGGATCATGCCCGACCTGCCCGGCTTCGGCGAGACGCCCGCGCTCGCCCGCGAGCACACGCTCGATGCGTATGCCGCGTGGCTTGCCGACTTCGCGCGCGCCGCCGCCCCCGGCGCCGTCGTGCTTGGCCACTCGTTCGGATCCATCGTCGCCTCGGCCGCCGTGGCGCGCGGCCTCGAGACGCCCCGCCTGATCCTCGTGAACCCGATCGGCGCGCCCGCGCTCGAGGGGCCGCGCGGCGTGCTGACGCGCCTCGCCGTGCTGTACTACGCGGCTGGCGCACGGCTGCCCGAGCGCCTCGGCACGTGGCTGCTGCGCACGAAGCTCATCGTGCGCATCATGAGCATCGCGATGGCCCGCACGCGAGACAAGGGCCTGCGGCGCTGGATCCACGACCAGCACGACCGCTTCTTCTCGGGCTTCAGCGACCGCGAGACGCTGCGCCAGGCGTTCGTGACGAGCGTCTCCCACGACGTGCGCGAGAGCGCTCGAGACGTCGCCCAGCCGACGCTGCTCGTCGCGGCGGTGCAGGACGACATCACGCCCATCGCGGCCGAGCGCGAACTGCGAGGTCTGTTCCCCGACGCGAAGCTCGTCGAGATCGACGGCGTCGGCCACCTGATCCACTACGAGAGGCCGCGCGAGGCGGCCGAGGCGATCCGGGCGTTCCTGGGGTAGTTACGGGCGCGGCTCGCGGCGCGCGAGCTCCATGAGGCCCGAAACCCGGTAGGGCACCGACTCGCTCATGACGAGGCGCGTTTCCGACCGCTCGACGCCGGGGATCGCGAGGATCCGCGCGTCGACGTCGAAGAGGTGCCGCGCGTCGCGGCACGCCACGAGCGCAAGCAGGTCGACCTGGCCCGAGACGCCGTGCGCCTGCACGACCTCGGGCAGACGCTTGAGCTCCTCGATCACCTGCGGCAGGACCGACTGGTCGAGGCCGATCGAGATGAAGGCCTGCAGGGGGAACCCGAGCGCCGACGGCGCGATCGACCGCTCGAACGATTGGAAGACGCCCGCCTGGTCGAGTCGCGACATGCGCGACTGCACGGTGTTGCGCGAGAGACCGAGCTTCTCGGCGAGCGCCACGACGGTTGCACGGGGGTCTGCGCTGAGCGCGGCGATCAGTTCGAGATCGACATGGTCGAGGGAGGCCATAGCTCCTGAGGTTACCAGCGCGTTACGTGCCGGTATGCACATTATGCTCAACCGTTACGCAGACCAGTGGGCGTGATGGCCGCAGTTTGCGCAGAAGGTGAACAGACCGTCAGTCTCAGCGGGGAGAACCGGTGTAGCCGATGACCCGCAGCTCCTGCCCGTTCACCTGGATGATCTGCTGAGATCCGTTGCCGATGCGCTCGCCTTCTCGCGGCAGCGTGCCGCCCGAGATGTGCCGCAGCACGCTGCCGATGAGGCCGCCGTGCGCGACGGCGATGACGGGCGCCTCGCCGGCGTCCTCCGCGATCGCGACGAGGGTCGCGAGCGCGCGGTCAAGCAGCTCGTCGTCGCTCTCGGCGTCGGGGACGTCGGTGCCGGCGGGGAATCGCGACCAGTACTCGGCGACCGGCAGGCCCTCCGCGACGCCGTAGCCGCGCTCCTTGAGGCCGTCGAACTCCTCAGGGCCGTCGAGCCCGAGCGCCTTGCCGATGATCTGCGCGGTCTCGCGCGCCCTCGAGAGCGGGCTCGACACGAGGCGGGCGTAGTCGCCGCCTCGAAGCGCCTCGGCGGCTGCTGCGGCCTGCGCGCGACCCGTGTCGTT
>JAJUIM010000345.1 GCA_029267645.1 Microbacterium sp. | reverse complement strand
GGCGCTCGAAGAGGCGGCCGAGCTCGAGGCCGAGGCGCCCGTCGACGACATCGCCGCCCGCCGCACGGCCTGACCATGACGGCAGCAGCGGATTCCCACGGGGGCGAGCGCCTTGCCCCCGTGGTGCCCCTCTTCGGAGGGGCCGTCCCCGACGCGCCGATCGCGCGGGAGGACGAGGGCGGCCTCGGCGGCGAGGACTGGCACACGACGTGGCGCGACTCGGGTCACGCCGGGCGCGACGCGGCGGGCAGCGTGTCTCCCGCGCTAGACGAGAGCGACGAGCCCGAGGGCGACGACGCGCAGGGCTCGGCCGAGCAGGCCGAGCGCCGCGTGGCGCGCGCCCTCGCGGCCCGCGGCCTCTCCGAGCGCGAAGTGCGTGACCGGCTCCGGCGCGACGGCGTCGATCCGGGCGAGGTCGAAGAGATCGTCGACCGCCTCTCGCGCGTCGGCGCAATCGACGACGACCGCCTCGCCGAGCAGCTCGTGCACCAGGCGGTCACGCGCAAGAACCAGGGCCGTCGCGCGGTTTCGCTCACGCTGTCCAAGCGCGGCATCGCGCGCGAGGCGATCGACCGCGCGCTCGAGTCCCTGCCCGACGACGATCACGAGCGCGCGCTCGAGTTCGCCCGCGGTAAGGCGCGCTCGCTCGCGCGGCTCGACCCCGATACGGCGCTGCGCCGCCTCGTCGGTCAGCTCGCGAGGCGCGGCTTCGGCGGATCCATGGCGATGACGGTCGCGCGGCAGGCGCTCGACGAGGCGACGGGCCCCGTCTCGCGCGTGCGCTTCGAGTAGGGCGTCCTCACACGCGATCCGGCGGTCGATTCCGTAGAATTGCAGGCGCTATGACGACCCCATCCAGTGCCCCCACGCTCATCGATCCCTCGCCCGCCGCGGTCGACGAGTCGGGCCGCGCCCGCTCGTACGAGGTGCGCACGTTCGGCTGTCAGATGAACGTGCACGACTCCGAGCGCCTGTCGGGCTCGCTCGAGAGTGCCGGCTACGTGCCGGTCGCCGAGGGCGAGGACGCCGACGTCGTCATCATCAACACCTGCGCCGTGCGCGAGAACGCGGCGGGCAAGCTCTACGGCACGCTGGGCCACCTCAAGTCGAAGAAGGACCAGCGCTCGGGCATGCAGATCGCGGTCGGCGGCTGCCTCGCGCAGATGGACCGCGACGCCGTGACCGAGAAGGCGCCGTGGGTCGACGTCGTCTTCGGCACCCACAACATGGGCGCGCTGCCGCAGCTGCTCGAGCGCTCGCGTCACAACGGCGAGGCCGAGCTCGAGATCCTCGAGTCGCTCGAGGTGTTCCCCTCGACGCTGCCGACGAAGCGCGATTCGCACTACTCCGGCTGGGTCTCGATCTCGGTCGGCTGCAACAACACGTGCACGTTCTGCATCGTGCCGAGCCTGCGCGGCAAGGAGAAAGATCGCCGCCCGGGCGACATCCTCGAGGAGATCAAGCTGCTCGTCGACGACGGCGCGATCGAGGTCACGCTCCTCGGCCAGAACGTCAACACCTACGGCGTCGAGTTCGGCGACCGGCAGGCGTTCAGCAAGCTGCTGCGCGCGTGCGGCGCGATCGAGGGGCTCGAGCGCGTGCGCTTCACGAGCCCGCACCCCGCGGCGTTCACCGACGACGTGATCGACGCGATGGCCGAGACGCCGAACGTCATGCCGCAGCTGCACATGCCGCTGCAGTCGGGCAGCGACCGCGTCCTCAAGGACATGCGCCGCTCGTACCGCTCGAAGAAGTTCCTCGGCATCCTCGACCGCGTGCGCGAGCGCATCCCGCACGCCGCCATCACGACCGACATCATCGTCGGCTTCCCGGGCGAGACCGACGAAGACTTCGAAGACACGCTGCGCGTCGTCGAGCAGGCGCGGTTCTCGAGCGCGTTCACATTCCAGTACTCGATCCGCGAGGGCACGCCCGCCGCGACGATGCCGAACCAGGTGCCGAAGGAGGTCGTGCAGGAGCGCTACGACCGCCTCATCGCCCTGCAGCAGCGCATCACGCTCGAGGAGAACGAGAAGCAGCTCGGACGCACGCTCGAGGTGCTCGTATCGACGGGCGAGGGCAAGAAGGACGCGGCGACGCACCGCCTCACGGGGCGCGCCGAGGACAACCGTCTCGTGCACTTCGAGGTGCCCGAAGGATCCGACGTGCCGCGGCCCGGCGACGTCGTGACCGTGACGGTCACGCACGCAGCGCCGTCGCACCTCCTCGCCGACAGCCCCGACGGCGCGCCGCTGGCGATCCGTCGCACCCGCGCGGGCGACGCGTACGACCGCGCGCAGGCCGCCTCGTGCGCCGTGCCCTCCACGGGCGGCGAGGCCGGGGGAGCGGTCAGCCTCGGCCTGCCGACGATCCGCGTCGGCGCGTGAGCGCAGGCGCCGACGCCCCCGCGCTCTGGGCCGTCGTCGGCGCGACGGGCACGGGCAAGAGCGACCTGTCGCTCGACCT
>JAJUIM010000234.1 GCA_029267645.1 Microbacterium sp. | reverse complement strand
CGACCTGCGCGCGCGCACCGACCAGCACGCCTCGAGCCTCGTGCAGGAGATCGTCGCCGACCTCGCGATCGAGCAGGGCCTCTTCGACGACGTCGCGCGGCGCGCGGCCGACGAGTACGCCGTGCGCGCGGACGCCCTCGTCGGCCGCCTGCAGGACGGTCTCGGCGAGGCCGTGTCGGTCGCGCACCCCGACGGCGGCCTGTTCGCGTGGGTGCGCCTGCACCGCGTCGACGCCGACGCGCTCGCGGCGCGGCTCGCCGACCGCGGGATCCTCGTGAACCCCGGCAGCCAGTTCTCGCCGCGCGACGCGGACGCCACGCACGTCGCGCCCCACCTGCGGATCACGTTCGCCCGGCACGACGCCGACACGCTGCGCCGCGTCGCGGACGAGGTCGCCCTCGCCCACCGCGCCCTGGAAGGATCGCCCCTGTGACCACACGAGTCGAGATCGAGCGCGCCCACTGGGACGACCCGCGCGTCGTCCGCTTCCGCGAGCTCATGGACGCCGAGGTGCAGCCCCTGTACGCCGACCTCCGCGACGAGATCCCCCGGGTCGTCGTGGATCCCGCCACGATCCTCGCGACGCTCGTCGCGACCGTGGACGGCGAGGCCGTCGGCACCGCGGCGCTGAAGCAGAGCGGGCCGTTCGTCGAGGTCAAGCGCGTCTTCGTGCTCGAAAAGGGCCGCAGGCTCGGCGTCGCGCGCGCCCTCATGGCCGCCGCCGAGCGCGAGGCCGAGGCGCTCGGCGTGCGCGAGCTGTTCCTGCAGACGGGCAAGCGGCAGGAGCAGGCGATGGCGCTGTACGAGCGCGAGGGGTGGCTGCCCGTCGCGCCCTACGGGCCGTTCGAGGGCGACACGACGCTCAGCCGCTGCTACGTCAAGCCCCTCGCCCGGCCGTTCGTCGCGGGCGTCGTCGCGGCCGAGACGCCGCGCGGTGACGACGCCGTGGGGCGCGTGCTCGGCGAGATCGAGGCGCTCGACGCCGCGGGCGCCGACCTCGCGATCATCGAGGACGACCCCGTGCCGCCCGCCGGATCCGCGACGCTCGACGCGCCCATGGTCGCCGCCGCGGCCGCCGCCACGACGACGCACGTGGCCCTCGCGCCGCGCGTGCGCGTGACGCACACCGAGCCGTTCCACGTGTCGAAGGGCATCCAGACCCTCGACTGGGCGGCCGCTGGCCGCGCGGGCTGGGTCGTCGGCGTCTCGCTGACGGACGAGGAGGCGCGCGCCTTCGGCCGCCGCCCCGCGCCCGCGGAAGATGAGGCGTGGCAGGAGGCCGAGGCAGTCATCGACGCCTCGCGCAGGCTCTGGGACTCGTGGGAGGACGGCGCCGAGATCCGCGACGTCGCGACCGGCCGGTTCATCGACCGCGACCGCGTGCACTACGTCGACGTCGAGACGCGCTGGTTCTCGGTCAAGGGGCCGTCGATCGTGCCGCGCTCGCCGCAGGGGCAGATCCCTGTGATTGTCGATGTCGCGGGCGACGGACCGGCGCTCGCGGCGGCCGCGCGCGAGGCCGACGTCGTGCGCGTCGCGGGCGACCGCCCGCGCGAGCTCGCCGCGCGCGTGCGTGCTGCGGCCGAGGCGGAGGGGCGCCGCGTCGCGATCCTCGTCGAGGTGGATCCCGAACGCGTCGTGCGCGCGCCGCACGCGCGCTCGGACGAGGAGCAGCTCGCCGCGTGGGCCGCGTTCCTGCGCGCCGAGGCGGGCGCCGACGGCGTCGTCGTGACGGGATCCGCGGACGCCGTGCGCGCGATCGCGGGCGATCAGCTCGCCGCGGGGACGACCCTGCGCGAGCGGCTGGGCCTCGCGCGCCCCGCCAGCAGGTACGAGGCCGCGCCCGAGCTCGTGAGCGCGGCGGCGGAGGGAGAGAGCCGATGACGAAGCGACAGGTGCACTTCGGGGCGCACTTCCCCGGCGTCAACGCCACGACCATCTGGTCGCGGCCCGAGTCGGGCAGCCAGATCGCGCCCGTGTCGTTCACGCACTTCGCGCAGACGGCCGAGCGCGGGCTCATGGACCTGCTGTTCCTCGCCGAGGGGCTGCGGCTGCGCGAGCACGCGGGGCAGATCCACGACCTCGACGTCGTCGGGCGGCCCGACACGCTCGTGCAGCTCGCGCTGCTCGCGCGCCAGACCGAGCGCATCGGGCTCGTCGCGACGCTCAACTCGACCTTCAACGAGCCGGTCGAGCTCGCGCGCCAGCTCGCGACGCTCGACGCCCTCTCGAACGGGCGCGCGGCGTGGAACATCGTCACGAGCCACGACGCGTTCTTCGGCGCGAACTTCCGCCGCGGCGGGTACCTCGAGCACGCCGACCGCTACGAGCGCGCCCGCGCCTTCGCCGACGCGGCCTTCAAGCTGTGGGACGCGGCGGGCACGGGATCCGAGGTGCGCCATGTCGACCGGTTCTTCGACATCGCCGCGCGCCCCGGCGCGCCCGCGACGCCGCAGGGCAGGCCCGTGATCCTGCAGTCGGGCGTCTCGGAGGACGGCCGCGAGACGGCCGCGCGCTACGCGGACGCGATCTTCTCGCCGTTCGCGGCGGGGCCGAAGGCCGAGGAGTTCGCCGCCGACGTGCGCGCGAGGCTCGTGGCGAACGGCCGCGACGAGGACGCCCTCAAGATCCTGCCCGGCGCGACCTTCGTGCTGGGCGACACGCGCGCCGAGGCCGAGGAGCAGGCGCGCGAGGACCAGTGGGCCCAGGTGAGCCCCGCGACCGCGGTGCGCTACATCGAGTCGGTGTGGGGCCGGCGCTTCGACGATCTCGACGTCGACGGGCCGCTGCCGCCGCTCAGCGACGTCGTGGAGGGCGTCGAGCTCACGGCCGGCCGCGCGAGCCACCACGCGGATCAGCGCTCGCGCGCGGCCGAGCTCGTCGAGCGCGCCGAGGCCGGCGGGCTCTCGGCCCGAGCCGTGGTCGTCGCCACGACCACCAGGCAGTCGCCCCTCGTCGGCACGCCGGCCGAGGTCGCCGCGACGATCGACGAGCGCGTGCAGTCGCGCGTGTGCGATGGGTTCATGCTCATCCCCTCGATCACCCCGACGGGCCTCGACCGCTTCGTCGACGAGGTGATCCCCGAGCTGCAGAACCGCGGCGTCTACCGCACGGAGTGGGAGGGCCAGACCCTCCGCGACCGCCTCGGATCCGTCGCGGCCTGAGGTCGGGACGGGTAGCCGGGGCAGCCGTGCGAGGACACCAAACCCGAGGGAGGACACCAAGCTTGGTGTCCTTTGCCGAGTTTGGTGTCCTTGGGCCGGGGTGGGGATCCGGCCGTCATGATCCTTGACTAATCCGGTTAAGCCGAGTTCTCTCCTTGTCTGTCGGCACACGTCGGCATCGACTCGATGAGGGGAACTGATGTCTCGAATCACCCACCGCCTGGCTGTGTCGGCGGCCGTCGCGGGCCGGCGCATCGCGCGCGTCCGAGCCGTCTGCGCCTCGCCCGAGGCCGCAGAGGCGTTCTTCGGCGACATCGCGCTGCGCCCCGAGCCCGAGCGGCCCCGCGACCTGCTCGGCTGGGTCGTCACGCGCGACGCGG
>JAJUIM010000111.1 GCA_029267645.1 Microbacterium sp. | reverse complement strand
TCGGCTCGCCGTCCAGCGCGACCGTGCCCGCTCGCGGCCGCAGCGTGCGGGCGAGCGCGTGCACGAGCGTCGACTTGCCGCAGCCGTTCGGCCCGATGACGGCCGTGAACTGCCCCGTCGGGACGTCGATGTCGAGCCCGTCGATGACGGTGCGCGCGCCGTACCCCACGGTGAGGCCGCGCGCGGTGAGCCCGGGGGAGGGGTGCGAGGTCATGCTCCTGCCTTCTTCCATGCGCCGACGAGGAGGAATCCGAGGTAGACGCCTCCGACGAGGCCCGTGACGACGCCCACGGGCAGGCCGTCGAGACCCGGCACGTTCTGCGAGATGAGGTCGGCGCCGACGAGCACGACGGCGCCCGTGAGGGCGGATCCGACGAGGTTCGGCCCCGTGCTGCCCGACAGGCGCGGCGCCGCGTTCGCGGCCGTGAGCGCGACGAACGGGACGGGCCCGCGACGGCGACGGCGGCCGCGAGCAGGACCACCGAGAGCACGATCGCGCCGGCCCGCGTGTGTCCGGGCGGCGTGCCGAGCGCGGCTGAGAGGCCGTCGCCGAGCTCGAGCGCCTGCAGGCGGTGCCTGCACGCGACGAGGAACGGCACGCACAGCAGGATCGCCCCGCCGACGAGCGCGACGTGCTCGAGCGTGCGCGAGCCCAGGGATCCCATGAGCGCCGCCGCGAGCCGCGACGACTCGTCGCGCAGCGTCGTCGTGCCTGCGGACGGCGGCGAGCAGCAGCGGTGCGCCGAGCAGCGCCGTGACGATGCCGACCATGAGCTCCTGCGGGCGGAGGACGACGCGCGCGAGCATGTCTGCCGCGACGAGCAGGCCGGCGCCCGCGAAGACGCACGCGGGCAGCTGCCAGCGCAGGTCGTGGCCGACGGCCGCGCGCGCGATGTGCGGGACCGCGAGGCCGAGGAACGCGATGGGGCCCGTGAGCGCCGTGGCCGCGGCGGCGAGGAGCGTCGCGGCGAGGATCCCCGCAGCGCGCACGAGCGGCACGCGCACGCCGAGCGACGCCGCCATCTCGTCGCCGAGCCCGAGCGCGTTGAGGCCGCCCGTGAGTGCGAAGGCGGCGATGAGCCCCACGAGCGCGACGGGCCCCGCGGTCCACAGGTCGTCGAGGTCGGCGCCCGTGAGCGACCCCACGACCCAGAAGCGGTACGAGTCGAACACGGCGGGCATCGACAGGACGACGGCCGTGATGAGGGCGTGCAGCACGGCGGTCACGACGGCGCCCGCCAGCACGAGCGGCGCGAGGCTGTCCGATCTCGAGCGCGAGCCGAGCGCGATCACGACGATCACGGCGACGACGGCGCCGGGCACGGCGAAGGCGATGTAGCCCACCTGCTGCACGACGCCCGTGCCGAGCAGCGCCGTCGCGGCCACGACCGCGGCCGACGCGCCCGTCGTCACTCCGAGATACCCCGGGTCGCCGAGCGGATTGCGCGTGATCGCCTGGATGAGCGCGCCGGAGACGGCGAGGCACGCGCCCGTGACGGCGCCGATGATCGTGCGCGGGATCCGCTCAGAGGACCTTCGAGAGGAAGTCCTTCGTGCGCGCCTCCTTGGGCGCGTCGAAGATCTCTGCGGGCGGGCCGCTCTCGACGACCTTGCCGTCGGCCATGAACACGACGCGGTCGGCGACCTCGCGCGCGAAGCCCATCTCGTGGGTCACGAGCACCATCGTCATGCCCGACGCCGCGAGGTCGCGGATCACCTGCAGCACCTCGCCGACCATCTCGGGGTCGAGCGCGCTCGTGGCCTCGTCGAACAGCATGATCGCGGGGCTCATGGCGAGCGCTCGCGCGATCGCGACGCGCTGCTTCTGGCCGCCCGAGAGCGACGCGGGGCGCGCGTCGGCCTTGTCGGCGAGCCCGACGCGGCTCAGGAGCTCCATCGCGCGCTCCCGCGCCTCCGACCGGCTCAGCATCTTCAGCTCGGTCGGCGCGAGGGCGACGTTCTCGAGCGCCGTCATGTGCGGGAACAGGTTGAAGTGCTGGAACACCATGCCCACGCGCTGGCGCACGGCGTCGAGGCCCTTGCCCTTCGCCGTCGCGATGTTCTCCCCGACGATGCGCACCTCGCCGCTCGTGACCTCCTCGAGGCGGTTGAGGCAGCGAAGGAGCGTCGACTTGCCGGATCCCGACGGGCCGATGACCGCGACAACCTCGCCGTTCGCGACCGTGAGGTCGATGCCGGTCAGGACGTGGTTCTTGCCGAAGGACTTGTGCAGGTCGTGGACCTCGATGGGGTTGCCCTCGACGACCGCGGCCGGACGGGTGAAGGTGGGTTCGGTGTTCGTCATGGCCAATCCCTACTTGTTGAACTTCCGGTCGAACCAGTTGGACAGCAGCGTGAGCAGCCAGATGACGATGAAGTACATCGCGCCGACCACGAGCCAGATCTCGAACGAGCGGAACGTCGAGGCGATCACGATGCGGCCCTGGTAGGTGAGCTCGGCGAAGCCGAGCACCGACAGGAGCGACGTGTCCTTGAGCGTGATGATGAACTGGTTGATGAGGTTCGGCGTCATGATCTTGAACGCCTGCGGCATCACGACGCGGCGCATCGACGCGCCCCAGCCGAGGCCGAGCGATCGCGACGCCTCCATCTGGCCTGGATCCACCGACTGCACGCCGCCGCGCACGACCTCCGTGATGTACGCACCCGCGTTGAGCGAGAGCGTGATGACGCCCGCCGTGAGCGCGTCGAGCGGCTGGCCCGTGACGGCCGGCACGCCGAAGTAGAAGAAGAACGCCTGCACGAGCACGGGGGTGCCGCGGAAGATGTTGACGTAGGCGCCCGCGAGCGCCCGCAGGAACACGTTGCTCGACAGCTTGAGGATGCCGAAGATGATGCCGAGGATCATCGCGAAGAGGATCGACAGGCCCGTCGCCGCGAGCGTCAGCAGGAGGCCCTGCCCGAGCGCGGGGAACGAGGTCATGACGAGGTCGAAGAACGACGTGCCGCCCGACTCCTCGTCGTCGATCGCGAGGTAGCGGTCGACGATCATCTGGTAGGCGCCGCTGTCCTGCGCGTTCTTCAGGCCGGCGTTGAACATCTCGAGCAGCTCGGCGTTCTGGCCCTTCGCGACGGCGAAGCCGTAGTCGGCGCCGGGCTCGGGATCCGTCACGATCTGCAGCGGCACGTTGCCCGACGCGATGCCGAACTGCAGCACCGGGGCGTCCTCGAACGTCGCGGCCGAGTTGCCGGTCGCGACGTCGTTGTACATGTCGGCCGAGTCCTGGAACGAGTTGATCTCGAAGCCGATCTCGTCGGACAGTTCGCTTGCGAAGTCGTAGCCCACCGTGCCGGTCTTGACGGCGACCGTCTCGCCCGCGAGGTCCTCGTACGAGGCGATGTCGCTGCCCTCGGCGACCGCCATCTGCACGCCCGAGCTGTAGTACGGATCCGAGAAGTCGAACTCCTGCTTGCGCTCCTCGGTGATGCTCATGCCGGCGATCATGCCGTCGGCCTGGCCCGACGTGACGGCCGCGAGCGCGCCGTCGAAGCCGAGCGTCTTGACCTCGACCTCGAAGCCCTGGTTGGCCGCGATGGCCCGCAGGAGGTCCATGTCGATGCCGACGTTCTCGCCGCCCTCCTGGTAGATGAAGGGGGCGAAGGTCGTGTCGGTCGCGATCGTGAACGTGCCGTTCTCGACGGGGGTGTCGGTCGCGAAGTCGGGGATCTCGGGCAGCTGTCCCGGCTCGCCGACGTCGAGCGTCTGGTTGCCGAGGGCGGCCTGGCCGTTGCCGATGCTCGCCGCCTCGGGCGCGTCGTCGCCGAGGTAGTCGTCGAGGATCTCCTGGTACGTGCCGTCCTCGATGAGGTTCGCGAGGCCCTCGTTGAAGGCCGTCACGAGCTCGGCGTTCGCGCCCTTCTTCACGCCCATGCCGTAGCTGGACGCCTTCTCCTGCTCGGTGACCGTCTTGAGGTCGACGTTCCCGGTCGCGATGCCGTAGGCGAGGATCGGGTAGTCGTCGAAGGTCGCGGCCGAGTTGCCCGCCGTGACGTCGTTGTATGCGTCGGAGGCGTCCTGGAAGCCCGTGACCTCGAAGCCGTACTCCTCGCCGAGCGACTCTGCGAAGGCGTACCCCTCGGTGCCGGTCTTCGCCGACACGGTCTCGCCCGCGAGATCCTCGTAGCCCGTGATCGAGTCGTCGTCCGTCGCGACGGCCATCTGGATGCCCGAGTCGAAGTAGGGGTTCGAGAAGTCGAAGCTCTTCTCGCGCTCTGCCGTGATCGACATGCCCGCCATCACGGCGTCGGCCTGGCCCGACTGCACGGCCGCGAGCGCGCCGTCGAAGCCGAGCACGTCGATCTCGACCTCGAAGCCCTGATCCTCGGCGACCGCGCGGATGAGGTCGATGTCGATGCCGCGCAGCTCGCCGTCGCGCTCGAACTCGAACGGCGCCCAGGTCGTGTCGGTCGCGATCGTGAACGTCTCGCCCGCGACGGGGGAGTCGGCCTCGGACTTCACGACGGCGTTCGCTGCGCCCGCTGCGCCTCCCGCCGTGAACAGCAGGATGAACAGCGCCGTGAAGGTGGCGAGCGCCGTCGTGCGGTTCTCGCGCCACCAGGCGAGTGGTCGGCTGATGAGATTCATGAAGCCCTCTTCGCGGTCGGGGACCAGCGGATCGAATCGGTGCAGGTCAGACGCCATTCAAACAGAGAAGACGCTGTGTGAGGGGTAAGAGCGAGCCGCATGCGACGGATCCCTGAGAGCGCTTCTCATCTGTCCCGCGCCCGACCCGCGGGCCGTTTCTGCGACATATGATGCAGACGCGGCCGGATCCCCGGCCACGACGCCTCGCGCCGCGCGATGGCGTGGCGCAGACAAGGAGAAGCTGATGAAGGTCAAGGCGGCAGTCGCGACTGAGGCCCACGAGCCCCTGGAGATCCGCGAACTCGAGCTGGATGAGCCTCGCGATCTCGAGGTGCGGGTGCGCCTCGTCGCGAGCGGCGTGTGTCACACGGACGCGATCATCCGAGACCAGTGGTATCCCGTGCCGCTGCCCGCCGTGCTCGGGCACGAGGGCGCGGGGATCGTCGAGCAGGTCGGCGCCGGCGTCACGAGCGTGAAGCCCGGCGACAAGGTCGTGCTCGCGCCCGCCTCGTGCGGCACGTGCCGGCAGTGCGTGAGCGGACACCCCGCCTACTGCGAGAACTTCTACGACTACAACTTCGGCGGCACCCGCCCCGACGGCACGACGATGTTCTCGGACGGCGACACCTCGATCACGTCGAACTTCTTCGGGCAGTCGTCGTTCGCGTCGACGACCAACGTCGCCGAGCGCAACCTCGTCAAGGTCGACGACGACGCGCCGCTCGACATCCTCGGCCCGCTGGGCTGCGGGATCCAGACGGGCTCGGGCGCCGTACTGAACGTGCTGCAGCCGGGGCCCGGATCCTCGATCGCCGTCTTCGGCACGGGCGCCGTCGGTATGGCGGGCATGCTCGCCGCCGTCGCCTCGGGCTGCACGACGATCATCATGGTCGACATCGTCGACTCGCGACTCGAGTTCGCGGCCGAGCTCGGCGCGACGCACACGATCAACTCGAAGAACGAGGACCCGATCGAGCGGATCCGCGAGATCACCGGCGGCGGCGTGAACTACGCGCTCGACACGACCGGCGTGAAAGGCGTGTTCGCGCAGATGCTCGGATCCCTCGCCATCCGCGGCCACGGCGCACTCGTCGGCGCCGCGAAGCCGGGCACGGAGGCGCCGTTCGACATCGGCTCGCTCCTGCTGTCGGGCATCCAGGTGAGCATGGTCATCGAGGGCGACTCGGTGCCGCAGGAGTTCATCCCGAAGCTCATCGCGATGCACCAGAAGGGGCTGTTCCCCTTCGACAAGCTCGTGAAGACCTACGCGTTCGACGACATCAACCAGGCGTTCGCCGACTCCGAGTCGGGCGTCACGCTGAAGCCCGTCGTCGTGTACTGACGCTCGGCCTCGGCCGTGTGCGCCGAGAGGCCAGGACATCGCCGCGCGGCCAGGGAAATCCCTCGCCGCGCGGCGATATCGTAGCCGCACGCGGGCACAACGTGTTGTACTGACAGTGCAACATCTTGTGCTGTGCTCGCGCGCGAAGCCGCGTGCGCTGGGGAGGTGGACGTTACCGAGCCCGACCTCACCCAGCTGCGCGTCATCTTCAATCAGCGGCGGCATGCCGCCGGCATGACCTTCGACGAGCTCGCCGCCGCGTCCGGCCTGAGCCGTCAGACGCTGCTCAACGTGTCGTCGGGTCGCATGAACGGCGACATCCGCACGTGGCTGCTGCTCTCGCGCGCCTTCGGCGTGCCGCTCGACGCCCTGCTGGATCCCGTGTGGGGCCCGGATGTCGACGAGCGGAGCGCGCGGATCGCGTGAGGGGCCTCAGCTCAGGTCGTCTTCGTTCGTGAGCACGCGTCCGTCGACGCCTTCCGCGATGTCTTCGAGCCAGGTGACGGTCGCGTCGTAGTCGCCGTCGGTGATGTACCCGGCCTCGACGG
>JAJUIM010000026.1 GCA_029267645.1 Microbacterium sp. | reverse complement strand
GCACGGAAGGTGCCCGCGCGCACGGCGCCGTCGACGATCGTCGCGTCCTGCAGGAACCGCGCGACGAAGGGGCTGCCGGGCGCCTGCAGCAGCTCCTCGGGCGCGCCGATCTGCTGCACGCGTCCCGCATCGAGCACGGCGACGCGGTCGGCGAGCGCGAGCGCCTCCGAGCGGTCGTGCGTGACGTGGATCACGGTGAGCCCCAGCTCGCGCGTGAGGGTATGCAGCTCGAGGCGCAGCCGGTCGCGCAGCGGCTCGTCGAGGGCCGACAGCGCCTCGTCGAGCAGGAGCACCTGCGGGCGCGCGACGAGGGCGCGTGCGAGCGCGATGCGCTGCCGCTGCCCGCCCGAGAGGGTCGCGGGATCCCGCCGCTCGGCGCCCGCGAGGCCCACGAGCTCGAGCGTCTCGGCCACGCGGGCACGGCGCTCGGCGCGCCCCACGCCGGCCCGGCGGAGCGGGTACTCGACGTTGCGCCCCACGTTCCAGTGCGGCCAGACGGCGTGCTGCTGGAACACCATGCCGAGGCCGCGCGCCTCGGGCGGATCCGCGCGGCCCGCGTCGGCGACGACGCGGTCGCCGATGCGGATCCGGCCCGCCGCGGGGCGCAGGAAGCCCGCGATGCTGCGCAGCAGCGTCGTCTTCCCGGATCCGGACGGGCCGACGAGCGCCAGGAACTCGCCGTCGGCGGCGCGCAGGTCGACGTCGTCGAGGCCGACGGCGCCGCCGCGGAAGCGGACGGAGACGGATTCGAGGGTGACTGAGGCCACGGGATCCCCTTTCAGGAGCGGCGCCGGGTCACGAGCCCGACGAAGGCGAGGCCGAACACGGCGACGACGAGAGACCAGGCGGCGGCCGTGCTGAAGGCGCCCGCCTGCTGGAAGCTGAAGATGGCGACGCCGAGCGTCTGGCTGCCGGGCGAGAGCAGCAGCACCGAGAGCGTCAGCTCGCGCACGGCCGTGACCGCGACGAGCACGGCGCCCGCGGCGGCCGCCGGCAGCGCCATGCGACACGAGATGTCGACGAGCGCGCGCAGCCTGCCCGCGCCCGCGATGCGCGCTGCCTCCTCGGCGCTCGACGGCGTGGCCGAGAGCGGCGCCGTCACGGCCTGCACGACGAGCGCCGTGAACGACGTGACGTAGGCGGCGAGGATGAGCCAGGGCGTGTTGAAGAGGCCGAGGCGGGGCGCGAGGATGAGCCACGCGACCGCGATGACGATGCCCGGCACGGCCTGCGGCAGGGTCGCGACGGCCGCGAGGCCCTGCGTCGCGCGGCTGCGGGCGCGCGTCACGACGACGCCGATGCCGAGCCCGAGCGCGCCGCAGACGACGGCGGCGAGCGCCGCCAGCATGACGGAGTTCGCGGCGCCGGTCAGCGCGGTCTCCGAGGTGAGCGCCGTGCGGAGGTGGTCGAGCGTGAGGTTCTCCCACGTGACCGGCACGCCGGGCGCGCGCAGGATCGCCTGCATGAGCAGCGCGACGAGCGGCAGGATCGTGAGGATCAGGACGACGAGCCACATCGCGGCGCCGACGGGCCAGCGCGCGCCATGCAGCGGGATCGGCTGCGGGGCGGCGGCCGACGCGTCGAGCTCCCACCCCCTGCGCCCGACGAGCGCGTCGATGAGCAGCCCGACGAGCGCGACGACGAGCACGACGATGCCGATCGTCGCGACGATCGCGAGCGGCTCGTCGACCGTGCCCGACTGCAGGTAGCGGTACACGAGCGTCGCGAGCGTGACGTAGCGCTCGGGCAGGCCGATGATCGACGGGATCCCGAAGTCGGCGAGGTTGCCCACCGCGACGAGCACGAACGACGACAGCAGCGCGGGGCGCAGGAGCGGCAGGGTCACGCCGAGCACGGCGCGCACGGGTCCGGCCCCGCTCACGCGGGCGGCCTGCTCGAGGTCGGAGGGGATCCGCTTCAGCGCCGCGGAGACGACGAGCATGACGATGGGGTAGCTGTGGATCGTGAGGAGCAGGATCACGCCGTCGGCGCCGTAGATCGACCACAGCGGCGCGCCGAACGCCTCGCGCCAGGCGAGGTTGACAGGGCTCGTCGGACCCGCGATGCCCAGCCACGCGATCGCGCCGACGAAGGGCGGCATGAGCAGCGGGCTGAGCGCGAGGAGTCGCAGGCCCCTGCGTCCCGGGACGTCGGTGCGATCGAGCAGGAGCGCGAACGCGGTGCCGAGGGCGACGGCGAGCAGTGCCGACGAGACTGCCGAAACGGCGCTGTTGACCGCCGCCTCGACGACGTCTCCCTGCAGGAGCACGCCGAGCTGACGGCCGTCCCCCGCGAGCACCGCGAGCGCGGCGATCGGCAGCAGCACGAAGAACCCGCACGCGATCCACAGCGCGATCGTGACGGCGCCGACGCCGTCTGCGCCCGGCAGGCCGCGGGCCCGGCGCGTCGCCGGGCCCGCGGTGGGGGCGTCTGCCGTCGCCATGCGGATCAGAGGAAGAGATCGCGGAAGGTCTCGACCGCGGCGTCCTGCGCGCCCTGCACCGTCTCGAGGTCGGGCGAGAGGATCTCGATCTCGTCCATCGACGGGGCGCCCTCGGGGGTGCCGACGTCGGAGCGCACGGGCAGGTACGACTGCTCGACCGCGATCTGCTGCCCCTCCTCGCTCACGAGGAAGTCGACGAACGCCTGCGCGGCCTCCTCCTCGTCGGTGTCGGCGAAGATGCCGGCGGGCTGCGAGACGTACGGGACGCCCTCGCTCGGGTACGAGACGTCGATCGGGGACCCCTGCGCGGCGAGTTCGCGCACGAGGTAGTCGACGACGATGCCGACGGGCTGTGCGCCCGTCGCGACGGCCTGCGAGGTGGGGCCGTTGCTGTCGGCGATGACGGGAGCGTTCTTCGCGAGGGCCTCGAGCCAGGCGTCGCCCAGCTCGGGGGTCGTCGCCCACACGGCCGCGTTGTAGGCCGCAGCGCCCGACACGTCGGGGTTCGGCATGACGATCTGGTCGGCGTACTCGGGGTCGGTCAGGTCCTGCCACGAGGCCGGCGGCTCCTCGATCATCGTCGTGTTGTAGGCGATGACGGTCGGGATGATGCGCGTGCCGACGTAGAAGCCCTCGGGGTCGACGACGTCGGGGTTCAGGGCGTCGACGTCGGCCGGGAGGTACTCGGCGAGGAGGTCGTCGGCCGCGTAGTCCTCGAACGTCGCGGCGTCGGCCGCGAGCAGCACGTCGGCCTGGATCTCGCCCGCCTCGCGCTCGGTCGCGATGCGCGTCGTGAGGTCGCCCGTGCCCGCGCGGAAGACCTCGACCTCGATGTCCGGGTGCTGCTCCCCGAACGCGGCGACGAGCTCGTCGATCTTCTCCTGGGGCTCCGAGGTGTACACCGTGAGCGTCGACGGCTCGCCCTCGCTCGACGATTCGGGCGAGGCGGCGGTCGACGAGCATCCGGCGAGCGCGGCGACCGTGAGGCCGGCGGCGACGAGGGGAAGGGTTCTGCGCAGGGTCTTCATGGTGTCCGTTCTGGTGTGTGATCAGGCGATGCGGGAGGTGAAAAGGGGATCGGGAGAGTCGAGGCTCACGCTCGTGGCGGCGACGCCGCCCGGCACGAGGTGCACGAGCGAGAACATGGCCTGGTCGTGCCCGCTGACGCAGTCGGGGCCCGCATCCATCACCTGGTGATAGGCGAGCGACGGCCCGACCGAGACGGGGGTGCCGCGCAGCGTCGCCGACATCGGGTGGTGGAAGTGACCCGCGAGCACGGCGCGCACATCGGATCCCGCGAGCGCGTCGAGCAGGTCGTCGCCGTCGCGCAGCCCCGCCCGCGCGAGCGTCGGCATGGGCGATGCGACGGGCGGGTGGTGCAGGGCGACGATCGTGCCGGATCCGTGCGGTTCGCGCAGCGCGTCCCGCGCCCATGCGATCTGCTCGCGGCCGAGCGCACCCGACGACGAGTCGAGGAGCAGAAGGCGCAGGTCGTCGAGCAGCGCGACCCGGGCGTGCCCCCGCTCGTGGCCGCGAAGGATCCGCGCAGCGTCGGCGTCGTCGTGGTTACCGAGCACCGTGAAGACGGGACATCCCGCGGCGCGCTCGAGCTCGTCGAGGCCGCGCCGCACGATGTCGTATGCGTCGGCGTTGCCGCGCTCGATGAGGTCGCCCGTCACGACGACGACCTCGGGCGTGATGCCCGCGTCGCGCACGTACTGGGCGACGGCGGCCAGCCGCGCGGCGCCGTCGACGCGGCCGTACAGCCGGCCCGAGCGCGTGACGTGCACGTCGCTGAGGTGCAGGACCGTGAGGCGCCCCGTCTCGCGGCTCATCGCGCGGCCTCGTGCTTGCGCCGGAGGGCGTCGAGCTGCGCGCCCGTGACGCCGTGCGCCGCGAGGTAGGCCGCCGCGCCGCCGCGCTCGGCGACGATCGACAGGGCGTGCGCGATCGCCTCGGGCGGGCTCTCGAGGTGCAGGCGCAGGATCTCGGCGCGCTCGTCCCCCGTCGCGCTGTGTGCCATGCGCTGCGCCGCCTCCTCGCGCGCCGCTCGGACCTCGGCTGCCGACGCGGCGTAGTCGTCGACGATCTCGTCGTCGCTCGCGCCGGCCGCGCCGCGCGCGAGCGCGATCACGAGCCCCGTGCGGTCCTTGCCCGCCGTGCAGTGCACGAGGGCGGCTCTCTCGGCGCCTGCGATGTGCGCGACGGCGCGCGCGAGCGCACCGCCCCTCTCGCGCAGCAGGCCGGCGTAGATGTCCTCGATGCGCCCCGCGCGCGGCGGCGTCGTGCCGTAGACGGGCACGGGCAGCACGCGGATCCCGTGGGCGACGACGCCCGCCTCGTCGGGCTCGCGGAGGTCGACGACGACCGAGACGCCGAGGCGGCGCAGCTCATCGGCGCCGCGCCGCGTGATCCCCTCGGTCGCGCCCGAGCGCACGAGCCAGGGCGCGTCGGAACTCGTGGCGCGCACGTTGAAGAGCCCGTCGATCGCGACCTGCTGCATCCCCCGGCGCCCCTCTCGTTACGTGCGTTACATAACGCGTGAAACGTGATTACACGAGGAGTGTGACGGCCCGAGGTGGCGGCATCGCAACGCGAAGGTGAACGGATCGGATCCGCCCGGTGACGGCCGAGTTCAGTCGTCGGCGAGCGCGTCGGCGATGACGTGCCGCATCTCGGCGATGTCGGCCTCGAGGGCGTCGGGCGCGAGCGCCGCGTGGAGCGCGTGCAGCACGACCGTGTGCCCGAGGCGCGCGAAGAACGGATCGATGTCGTGTCGCTCGCCGGCCGGTCCCGTCGCGACGACGAGGTCTGCGAGCCGGCCGATGGGCGAACGGGCGTAGCTCGTGATGACCGCGACCTCGGCGCCGCGGTTCGACGCGGCTGCGCACGCCCGCAGGGTCTGCACGTTGGCGCCCGAGTAGCTGAGCGCGAGGCACAGGTCGCCCGGCGCGAGGGTGTGCGCCGCGAACTGCTGCGCGAGCGCGTCGACGGGCGCCTCGACGGACCGCCCCCGCGTGCTGAGCCGCATCGCGAAGTCCTGCAGCGGCGGGCCCGAGAAGCCGTTGCTCACGAGCACGACCCGTCCCGCGGCGCGGATGCTGCGCGCGAGCGCCTCGACGCGCTCGAGATCGACGCTCTCCTGCGCGAGGCGGATCGCCTCCACGGCGTCGTCGAACGTGCTCGCGACCGCGTCCTCCCTGTCGCGGGCCGCGAGCGGCGTCGCGCGAGCCAGCTCGAGGCGCAGGTGCTGGAAGCCCCGGAAGCCGAGGCTCTGGCACGCCCGGATCACGGTCGCCGTCGACGTCTCGGCCGCGGCCGCGAGCTCGGCCGTCGACCAGCCCGTCACCTCATCGGGGCGATCGAGCACGACCGTGGCGACGCGGCGCTCGCTCGGCCCCAACGTCGGCGCAGCCGTGCGCACGCGCGTGAGGACGCCGATCTCGGGGCGCGAGAGCGCCATCAGCCGATCCGTTCCGACGTGCGCACCGCAACACTGTACCGAAGGGGCATGACGCCGATCAGACGCCGCCGCCCCCTCCCCCGCCGCCGCCTCCGCCGGCCGAGCCGCCGCCCGTGGATCCGCCGCCGCTCGACGAGCTCGTCGAGGCGCTCTCGGTCAGCGACCCGACGCTCGCCGCGAAGGCCGTCGGCACGAAGGGGCCCGTGCCGGCGTACCAGTCGGGGGATCCGCCGTCGTAGCGCTCGGCCAGGTCGGCGGCCCAGCGCTCCTCCAGGCCGAAGATGACCGCGAACGGCAGCAGCTTCTCGTACAGGCGCAGCACCTGGGCGCCGTCCGACGCGTCGATCGACACCCGCTCGGCGCCCTCGCGCGACTGCAGGGCGCGGATCCGATCGCGCTCGGCCCACTCCATGAACGTCTTGAGGCCCTTCAGGTGGTCGCGCGCCTCCGCGCCCTCGCTCGAGAGAGGCTTGCGGGCGACGAGCACGACCGCGACGAAGCCGAGGGCGACGCCTGCGATGAGCAGGATCACGGGCAGCGCGGGGTTGACGTACGTCACGAGGGCGCCGATGCCGAGGCCGACGCAGGCGAGGGCGGCGATCGACGCCGCGACGATCGGCCATGCGACGGCGCCCTTCGGCACGCGCCGATACGCGGGGGCGATGTTCTTCGCCGCCGCGGCGAGCACCTCCTGCGAGACCTTCGCGAACCGCGTGCTCGTGCCGTGGAACTCGAACACGTCGCCGGGCCGCAGCGCCGGGAACAGGCCGAGCAGCACGGCGCGCCCGTTCTCGTCGGCGCGATCGGGGTCGATGAGCTGCGCCGAGAGCCGCTTTCCGCCCGAGAACATCCCCTTCTTCTTCTCGTCGGTCTCGAGGATCCGCACGGATCCGGCGACCGCCTGCTCGAGCAGCTCGGCGGGGATCGCCTGCGTCGTCTTGCTGAGCAGCACGGCCGAGCGCAGCGCGTCCCACCCCGCCGGCGGCTCGAACTCGGCGATCACGGTGGGCCGGCCGGCCGCGTCGCGCAGGTGGCGGCGCCGCACGATCGCGGCCCAGACGACGGCTCCGACGCCGAGTGCGGCGGCGCCGATCTGCCCGAGCGCCCAGCCCGAGGCGAGGGGCGATGCGTCGAACGGCGTGAACGTGCCGCGCTCGAAGCCGATCGCGACCGTCATGACCTCGTGCGGATCCACGCCGTCCACCCGCGAGCGGAACACCGTGCGGCCCGACGCGTCGGCCGACTGCATGATGTCGCACTGGTCGGTGGATCCGGCGGCTCCCGCATAGCAGGCGGCCGTGCCCGTGAGCGCGTCGTCGAGCTCGGGGTCCACGACGATCTCGGCGCTCACGCGCCCGAACTCCTGCGCCCACTGGTCGCCGTTGACGTCCCAGTAGAACTCGTCGAGGCCGTTGTCGCGCTCGCTCGCGACGTTCTCGAGCGTGTAGGTGAGCACGTAGGTCTGCAGGCCGTGGACGAACTCATCGGCGCGCGACGTGATCGTCATCATGCCGTCCTCGGTCTCGGTCTCGACCGCGCGGGGCGCTCCCGTCTCGTCGGTGATCGAGACGACCTCGGGGTGAAGCGGCGCCCCGCGCTCGGACGTCGGGATCACGCGGCGGATGCCGTGATTCTGATCCTCGTATGGGAACTCGGCGACGAACGTCTCGGTCACCGTGACGGTGCCTGCGCCCTCCTCGTCGCGCGACAGCTCGTAGACGACGTCGAGACTCGAGAAGCGGAAGTCGTCGGCGTCGGCCGAGACGGATGCCGCGGGATCCTGCGCCGACGCAGGCGCGGGGATCGCGAGGGCGACCGCCGCGAGGAGGGCGGCGCCGAGGATCGTTCGGGCGAGGCGCATGCCCCCACCCTACGGATGCAGGCGGCTCAGCCCGAGTCGCGCTGCGCGTCGATGTCGTCGGCGAGCTCGTCGAGCACGACGTGGTCGGAGCTGACGCTGCCGTTTCGATACGCCTGGCGCGCGACCATGTGCGCCGAGATCGGGGCGGAAGCGAGCTGGATCAGCACGACCGGCACGAGGAAGGCGACGACCGCCCACGTCTGCAGCGCGAGCGCGACGCCGACCGAGATCACGAGCATGCCGAGCACCTGCGGCTTCGTCGCGGCGTGCAGGCGCGAGGGCACGTCGGGGAAGCGCAGCAGGCCGATCGCGGCGGTGAGGCAGAGGATCGCGCCGACGAGCACGAGCACGAGCGCGACGATCTCGATCGTCATGACGCACCCCCCTGCTGCGGCTGTGCGCGATCTCGGCGGGCGACAAAGCGCGCCACGGCGACCGTGCCGAGGATGCCGGTGGCCGCAATCATGAGCATGATCGGCAGCGTGAACGTGTGCTGGTTGATGACGGCCTCGGCGCCCATGATGCACAGCACCTCCGACAGCAGCACGTCGCTCGCGATCGCGCGGTCGAGGATCGAGGGACCGATCACCATGCGGATGATGGCGAGGATAGCCGCGACCGCGAAGACGGCCGCGATGGCGACGATGAGCACGGTTTCGATCATGCCGACTCCTCCTCCTTGCGCCGCACGGTGACCTCGCCGCGATCGAGCCGCTCGGCGAACGTGTCGACGCCGTCGCGGATCTGCTGCAGCTCGGCACGGGATCCGACGGCGCGCACGATGCGCGCCTCCCACTTGAGCGCGCTCTCGCGCACCTTCACGACGTCCTCTGCCGAACGCACCCCGATCGAGTGCAGGAAGAGCACGCGGTGCGAGCGGTCGGCCTCGATGACGGTGCTGCCCGGCACGAGCGAGAGCACGACCCCGACGTGGGTCATGATGAGGTCGTCGTCGATGCGCAGCGGCGCGCGGACGATCGCGGCCGAGGGCTGGCCCGGCGTGATCGCCTGCCACGCGACCTGCACGGCGCCCGAGACGAGCTCGGCGAGGAAGCGCAGCACGTCGAACACAAGCCAGACCACGTTGACGCGCCCCGTGAGTTCGGCGGCCGGCAGCCGGAACACGTTCGTCACGACGATCGCGACGGCGAGCCCCGTCACGGCCGCGAGCACCGTGAACTGGCCCCACAGCAGCATCCACAGCACGATCAGCCACAGGAAGAACGGCAGCTGCGTCCACAGGTGCCGAAGCTTGGTGCGAAGGCTCATGATCCCTGCTCCACGCTCTCGAGCTCGACGAGCGAGATCGGCTGCAGCAGCGATTCGCCGATGCGCTCGCACACCTCGTACAGCGGCCCCGCGAACACCGTGAGGCCGATCGTCACCGCGACCATGCCGAGCGCCGCGCCCGTCATGACGCGCGGGATCGCGCGCCGCTCGCCCTGCTCGTCGGCGGCCGGCGCCGCGACGAGGTAGCCGAAGCGGGCCTCGGTCTCGGCGTCGGCCGAGTCGTCCTTGGCGCGCCAGAACGCGAGGTTCCAGGCGCGCATGAGGGCGTACAGCGTGAGCAGCGAGGTCAGCACGCCCGCCGCGATCGCGACCCACATGATCGGGGTGTTGACGTCGACGGCCGCGTCGAACAGCGCGAACTTGCCGATGAAGCCCGAGAAGGGCGGCAGGCCGCCGAGGTTGAGGGCGGGGATGAAGTACAGCGCCGCGATGAGCGGCGACGCCTTCATGAGGCCCTTCACGCGGATGATCGACGTGGATCCCGCGAAGCGCTCGATGAGGCCCACCGCGAGGAACAGCGTCGTCTGCACGACGATGTGGTGGACCATGTAGTACACGGTCGCGCCGACGGCCGCCTCGGTCGCGATCGCGATGCCGAAGATCATGTAGCCGACGTGGCTCACGAGCGTGAACGACAGGATCCGTTTCAGCTCGGCCTGCGCGATGGCGCCGAGGATCCCGACGACCATGGTCGCGACCGCGACGATCGCGAGCACGAGGTTGAGGTCGCTCGAGCCGAACAGCTGCGTCTCGGTGCGGATGATGGCGTACACGCCGACCTTCGTCAGCAGGCCTGCGAACACGGCCGTGACGGGCGCGGGCGCGGTCGGATACGAGTCGGGCAGCCAGAACGACAGCGGGAACACGGCCGCCTTGATGGCGAAGCCGAGCAGCAGCAGGATGTGCAGCATCATCTGCACGTTGGGCGGGATCTCGTCCATGCGCTCGGCGATCTGCGCCATGTTGACGGTGCCGAGCGCGCCGTAGATCACGGCGATCGCCGAGAGGAAGATGATGCTCGACACGAGCGAGACGACGATGTAGACCGTGCCCGTGCGGATGCGCGACTCGGTGGATCCGAGTGTGATGAGCACGTACGACGCGACGAGCAGGATCTCGAAGCCGACGTAGAGGTTGAACAGGTCACCAGCGATGAACGCGTCGAAGATGCCGGCCGCGAGCAGCAGGTACGACGGGTGGAAGATCGAGATCGGCGTGTCCTCGTCGCCGTCGGCGGCACCCTGCCCGATCGAGAAGAGCAGGACCGCGAGCAGCACGAAACTCGAGACCGCGACGAGCATGGCCGCGAGGCGGTCGACGTACAGCACGATGCCGAACGGCAGCGGCCACCCGCCGACAGAGACGGCGAGCGGCGTGCCGAGGTCGACCGCGACGAGCATGACGACCGCGAGCACGAACGTCGCGGTCAGCGTCACGACCGAGACGGCGACCTGAGCGCGGTTGCGGTGGCCGAGCAGCAGCGTGAAGGCGGCGCCGAGGAGCGGGAGGATCACGAAGAGCGGCACGAGTAGGCTCACGAGCGGTCCTCCTTCCTGTCGTCGCGGACGACGTCTGTCACTGCGGTCACGGGATCCACGGCCCCGTCGGCGAAGTCTGTCGTCTCCTCGTCCTCTTCCTCGGCGTCCTCCTCCTCGACGTCGAGCACGTCCTCGGTCTCCTCCGCGCGCTCGCGCAGCGCGATGTCGACCTCGTCGTCCACGACCGTGTCGGCCTCGCCCAGCTGCCAGGAGCGGTAGATGAGCGCGAGAAGGAAGGCGCTGACGGCGAAGGTGATGACGATCGCCGTGAGCATGAGCGCCTGCGGCAGCGGATCGCTCGTGGCCCCCTCTTCGCCGTGGAAGGGCGAGACGCCCGGGAAGCCCATGACGATGAGCAGCAGCAGGTTCGTCGCGTTGCCCAGCAGCAGGAAGCCGATGAGCACGCGGGTCAGGCTGCGCTCGAGCATCGAGTAGACGCCGAGCGCGTAGAGCACGGCCATCACGACGACGAGCGAGGCGGAGACGGTCATGAGCGCACCTCCGTCAGCTCGGTTCCCTGCGTGATCTGGCGGTCGACCTCGGCGCCCAGCGAGCGCAGCACGTCGAGCACGAGCCCGATGACGACGAGGTACACGCCGATGTCGAAGAACGTCGACGAGACGAACTCGATGTGCCCGATGACGGGCAGGTCGGCCTCCCAGATCGCGCGCGTCAGCGGATCCTGGCCGAAGAACATGGGCGCGACGGCGGTGCCGACGGCGATGAGCAGGCCGAGGCCCAGCATGTAACCGGCGTCGGTCGGCGCGGCCACGCCGAGCTCGTAGCGGCCGCCGGCGACGTAGCGCATGACGAGCGCAAGGCCCGCGACGAGGCCGCCCGCGAAGCCGCCGCCCGGCAGGTTGTGGCCCGCGAAGAGCAGGTAGATCGAGATGACGATGATCGTGTGGAAGAGGATCCGCACGATGACCTCGAGGATCATCGACCGCGACTCCGACGCGACCGACTGGCCGCCGAGGAGCCAGGCGCGCTGCTGCTTGCTGTTCTCGGCGGTCTCGAGCCGCAGGCCCTGCGTCGTCTCGACGAGCGGCCGGTGGCGCGCGGCACGGCGGGCGCGGCGCGGGAACTTCTCGCGCACCTTCTCGCGCACGGCCGAGAGCCGGTCGCCGCGCGCCGTGACGAACACGAGCGAGGCGACGCCCGTCGCGGCGAGCACGAGCACGCTGAGCTCGCCCATCGTGTCCCAACCGCGCAGGTCGACGAGCGCGACGTTGACGACGTTCTTGCCGTGCCCGATCGTGTAGGCGAGCTCGCCCCACTCGGTCGAGACGGGGTCATGGATCCGTGCGCCCGACGCGATCACGACGACGACGGCCATCGTGAGACCGACGGCGGCCGCGATGACGGCGCGCAGTGCCTTCGAGCCCGAGCCGTTGTGGCTGCCGAGGCGCGACGGGATCCTCCGCAGCACGAGCGAGAACGCGATGAGCGTGACGGTCTCGACGAGCACCTGCGTCACGGCGAGGTCGGGCGCGCCCGACGTTGCGAACAGCGTGACCATGCCGAGGCCCGTGACCGAGACGAGCACGACGCCCGTGAAGCGCTTCTCGGCGCGCACGGCGACGAAGCCCGCACCGATCATGAGCACCGCCGCGATCGGCTGCACGGGGTGCTGCCACGCGTCGAGGCTGATGTCCCATCCGCCGCCGCCCGCGAGGAGCGCTGCGGCCTCTGCCGCGACGAGCACGACGAAGACCGTGCCGACGTAGGTGGGGAGGGATCCGCTCTGCGTCGTGCGCGTGACGAGCACCGCCAGGCGGTCGATCGAGCGCGTGACGAGGTAGTAGACGTCGTTCGCCTGGAGGCGCAGGATGCGGCCCGTGCGGTCCCAGCCCGTCGCGACCGACAGCCAGAAGATGAGGAAGCCGAG
>JAJUIM010000039.1 GCA_029267645.1 Microbacterium sp. | reverse complement strand
TCGGCAGTACCGCGAGGACTGGGCGGACGCACTCGAGTCTGCGGGGCTGTCGGGCACCCTCCAGATCGACAAGGTGCGACAGTTCTTCTCGCACCCGGGGTTCGTCGAGCCGTTCGTCGAGGGCGTGCGCGAGGGATTGGCCGCGGCGCAGCGTGCGGGGCACCCGCGCGACCGGATCGAGGTCGTCTTCACGACGCACAGCATTCCGACCGCCGACGCCGAGCGCTCGGGCGCCGGGCTGTTCCCCGATGTCGCCGGCGGCGGATATGCGGCGCAGCACCTCGCCGTCGCCGAGCAGGTGATGGCCGACGCCGCGCCCGGCGTCTCCTGGCGCCTCGTGTACCAGTCTCGCTCCGGCGCCCCCGGCACTCCGTGGCTCGAGCCCGACGTCAACGACGCGATCGCGGGGCTCGAAGATCGCACGGCGGTGCTCGTCGTGCCGATCGGCTTCGTGAGCGATCACATGGAGGTGATATGGGATCTCGACCGCGAGGCGCGAGACACCGCCGATGCCCGCGGCGTGTGGATGCACCGCGTCCCGACGCCGGGCACGCATCCCGCATTCGTCGCCGCGCTCGTCGATCTCGTCGAGGAGCGCATCATGGGGCGCACGCCCGAGGCGCGTGCGAACACGACCTCGATCGGCCCCTGGTTCGATGTGTGCCGCCCGGGCTGCTGCGCCAAGGCGGGCGCAGAAGCCTCTCGCGCAATCGCGGGAATCGCGCCATGATCAGCGCACCAGAACTTTCTTGTGACATCCGCTGTGCCTGATCCGTCCTATCCATGTCGCAGGTTTCCGCGACCCGCGCAGAACGCGCGGACACCTTACGGAGGAGTTCACCATGTCGAACGTTTCCCAGACCGCCTCGCAGGGCCGGGCACAGCAGAGCGCCGAGAGCCTCACGGGCAAGACGACGATCGAAGACGGCGTCGTCGCGAAGGTCGCCGGAATCGCGGCGCGTGAGGCGAAGGGCGTCTATGCGCTCGGCGGCGGTGCCGCCCGCGTCATGGGCGCCATCCGCGACGCGCTCAACACGACCGACCTCGCGCAGGGCATCAGCGTCGAGGTCGGCGAGAAGCAGGTCGCGGTCGACGTGACCGTCGTCGCCGAGTACCCCGTCGCGCTGCAGGACGTCGCCGACGGCGTGCGCGCCTCGGTCTACCGCGCCATGCGCGAGCTCATCGGCATGGACGTCGCCGAGATCAACGTGACCATCAACGACGTGCACATCCCGTCGGAGGACGACGGCGAGGGCACGCAGGAGGCGCGAGTCCAGTGACCGCCACGACGATCGGCGTCGCCGTCGGCGCCGTGCTCGCGGTGACGTGGATCGCGCTCGGATTCTGGGCGTTCGTCCTCGTCGCGATCGCGATGCTCGCGGGCGCCGCCATCGGCCGCGTCGTCGAGGGCAGGGTCGACGTGCGCGCCCTCGCGGACGCGTTCCGCGGAAGCCGCTCGTCGTCATGAGCGGCGTGCCTGTCGCCGGGACGGCGCCGGGGCGGACGACGATCACCGCGCGGGCCCTCGAGCGGCTCGCCACGGGATTGGTCGTGGACGCCGCTGGCGTTCCGGCGGGAGACATCGAGATCTCGCTGCACGACGAGGCGGGCCGCCTCGCCGCGGGCGTCACGCTCCCCGCCGTCATCGGCACGTCCGACCGCCGCACGCTCCCGGAGCGCGGCGCCGCACTGCGCGAGACCGTCACCAGGGGCATGCACGACCTCGCCGCCCGGCAGGTCGGATCCGTCTCGGTGCGGTACGCGGGGATCCATCGACAGTGTGAGAGGAGGGTGACATGACGACAGCAGCACCGGTCTACCGGCGCGTGCTGCGGCGCGAGACGCATCGGCCGCGCACGGCCCCGGCGGTCGTCGTCGCCGTGCTCCTCGCGCTCCTGCTGCTCGCGGCGCTCGCCGCGGGCGTGTGGGCGATCGCCGATCCGACGGTGCGCGACGCCGCGGCCGAGCGCGCCGCAGGCCTCGACGCGGCGACGGTCGCGACGGCCGCGGGCGTCGTGCTCGTGGTCCTCGCGGTCCCGCTGCTCGCCGCCGCCCTTCTGCCGGGCCGCCGCGCTCGCCGCGGCCGCGCGTCGGGCCGCCTCGCGGTGCTGATCGACGACGGGGCCCTCGCGGATGCCGTCGCCGACCACATCGCCCGGCGCAGCGCGATCGGCCGCGACCAGGTCGCCGTCGTCGTCGCGCGGCGCACCGTGATCGTGCGCGTCACCCCGACGAGCGGGGTCGACTTCGACGCCGACGAGATCCGCGAAGCGGCCTCGACGGCCCTCGACGAACTGGGATTCCCCGCCGCTGTTCGAGTGCGCGCGACCGAGAGAGGAGTGGTGTCGTGAACGCCACCAATCGCGTGCTCAACAGGGGGCTGCTGCTCGTCGTGGGAATCGTGCTCGCGGCCGCAGGGGCGGCGCTCATCATCGCGGCCGCGGCGCCCGTGTGGTTCGCGCCCGTCGCGAATGCGGCCGACCGGATCGCGCGTGAGGCGATGCGGCCTACAGTCGCGGTCACACAGGGCGCTGACGCGCCGGTCGCGGCAATCGTCGCGGCGGCCGTCGCGCTCGTGCTCTCCGTCCTCCTGGTCGTGTTCATCGCGACGCGCGGCGGAGGTCGCACCGCGACCGTCGTGCGCGACGAGGCCGGGGCCGGTGCGACAGAGGTCGACCGGTCGGTCGCCGAAGCGGTGCTCGGGGGAGCGCTGCGCGAGCGCTCCGACGTGCTCTCGACCGGCGTCGCGTCGTACCGCGTGAAGCGAAGCCCCGCGATCCGCCTCGCCGTCCGGTGCCGGCGCGGCGCTGACGTCGCGCGCGTGCTGCGCGCGGCCGAGGCCGCCGTGGGGGAGTGGGACGCGCTGGCGGGGACCGACGTGCCGGTGATCGTCCACGTGACGGATCGCCGGTGGACCGACAGGTGGCGCTCGGCGACCCGCGTGCGGTAATCGAAGCCCCGAAGAGGAAGGAACAGCATGCGCAAGAACACGGTGATCGTCGCGATCCTCGTCGTCGCCGCCTACCTGGTGGGCACCGCGACCGGGAAGGCACGGGGCAGGGACTACGAGGACCTGCGGCACCAGGTCGAGCGGATCTGGAAGAGCCCCGACGCGAAGAAGTCGCGCCGGAAGCTGGCGAAGAAGGCCGGCAAGAAGATCGAGAAGGCCCGCAAGGGGCTTTCGCGAAAGTGACCTGAGGCGCAGGATGCGCCTGGGAGAAAAACGCCCCGACCGGGGCCTAATCAGAGGGAGAGAACGCGATGAGCGCTGAAGACAAGATCAAGGCCGCCGCCGACAAGGCGAAGGGCAACATCAAGGAGGCCGCGGGCAAGGTCGCGAACAACGACAAGCTCGTCGCCGAGGGCAAGGCCGACCAGGCGAAGGGCCACGCGCGCGAAGCCGCGGGCGAGGTCAAGGACGCCGCGAAGGACGCCAAGGACTCCTTCGGCAAGTAAGCCCGCTCAAGGGCGGGCGCGACCCGCGCCCGCCCTTGCCACCCGCACCACAACGGACAAAGGACAACGTCATGGGATTCTTTAGCTTTCTCCTGCTCGGCCTGATCGCGGGAGCGATCGCGAAGCTCATCATCCCCGGCAAGCAGGCCGGCGGATGGTTCATCACGCTCCTGCTCGGCGTCGTCGGCGCCTTCGTCGGCGGCTGGCTCGGCGGGCTGCTCTTCGACGCGAACCTGCAGGAGTTCTTCTCGCTGCAGACCTGGCTGCTGGCGATCGGCGGTTCGCTCGTCGTGCTGCTCATCTACGGACTGATCACCGGGCGTCGTTCGGCGAAATGACGTCTCACGAGACACGCCCCGCCCGCGGTGACGCGGGCGGGGCACTCGAGCTCGCCGACGACAGGATCGTCGCAGGCCGTGCCGCCGACGGCGACACGGTCGCCTTCGCGATCCTCGTGCGGCGGTACACGCCGATGATGCGCGCGTACGTGCGCCGGATCCTTCCCGGAACGGCCGACGTCGACGACGTCGTGCAGGATGCCTTCATCACGGCCTGGGAGAAGCTGCCGGGCCTCGACGAGCCGGCGACGGTGAAGAGCTGGCTCATGCGCATCACGAGTCGAAAGGCCGTCGATCGCATCCGGGCGTCCCGCCCGAGCGACGACATCGACGCCGTCGAACCCGAGGCGCCCTCGAACGCCACGCCGCCGCGCGTGGTCGAGGCCCGCGTCGGGGTCGCGGAGCTCAGCCGCGCGCTCGGCGAGCTGCCCGACGACCAGCGCCGCTGTTGGGTGCTGCGCGAGTACGGCGGGTACTCGTACGAGGAGATCGCCGACGAGCTCGACCTCCCGACTTCCACCGTGCGCGGGCTGCTCGCCCGCGCGCGCAAGAGCATCATCATGCGGATGGAGCAGTGGCGATGACTGACGAACACGACAGCCCAGATCTCCCGCGCCTCGGGTTCGAACCCGAAGACCTCGACGGGCACACGATCGAGGAGCTCTCCGACTATCTCGACGCGGGGCGCACGCCGCGCGACGCATCGATCGAGCAGTCTGCGGGGTGTCGCCTCGCGCTCGACGCACTCGAGCGGCTGCGCGGGCTCACGCCCGACCTCATGGAGGCAGACGCCGCGGCCGAGGAACAGGCAGACGAGGGGTGGGCGCAGAAGATCCTCGCGGGCATCACGCTCGACGCCCGCGCCGGGCGCAGGATCCCCTTCCGCGCCGACGACGCCGACCTCGCGATCACGGAGGGCGCCGTGCGCGGCATCGTCCGCGCCGCAGAGAGCGCCGTCCCCGGCGCGCTCATCGGCCGGTGTCGCGTCGACGGCGACGTGACCGAGCCCGGCGCGCCCGTGCGCGTGCACGTCGACGCGAGCGTGCCGTACGGCCGCCCGATCCCCGATATGGCCGAGCAGCTGCGCGCCGAGATCGGCGAGCGCCTGCGCCGGCACACCGATCTCACCGTCGCGGGCATCGACGTCACGGTGCACGACATCCAGACGTTCCTGGACGCGGAGGAGGAGCGATGACCACGACGACCCGTCACGACATCCCGGGCGAGATCGAGCACGCCGTGCGCGCCGTCCCCGGCGTCGCGGCGCTGTACCGCACGGGATCCCTCGCGAGCCGCATCGTCGACGCGGGCGCGCGCCTGCTCGGGGTGCGCGGCGACGACGAGCCGCTCGTGCGCGTCGAGGAGACGGGCGACTCGGTGCGCGTCGACGCCGCGATCGGCGTGCGCGCCTCGGGCGGCGCGGGGGAGGTCGTGCGCGACGTGCACGATGTCGTCCGCGCGATCCTCGAGGGCTGGGGCCTCGCCGACCCGGCGATCCGTCTCACGGTCGTGCACGTCGAGGCGGAGCCGCAAGGCGCCGAATGACGGCGAGAACGGGCCGCGCGGATCGATGCCCGCGCGGCCCCTTCCGTGCGCTCAGAGCGCCGCCGCTGCGGCCTCCGCGACACGCTGATCCTGCTCGCCCGATCCGCCGCTCACGCCCACGGCGCCGATGACGGCGCCGTCTCGCACGAGCGGGATCCCGCCCGCGAAGATCGCGACGCGGCCGCCGTTCGTCGTGTGGATCCCGAAGAACTGGCCGCCCGGTTGGGCGTTGTCGCCGAGATCCTTCGTCGCGATGTCGAAGGCCCGCGACGTCCACGCCTTGCTGATCGAGATGTCGACGCTGCCGATCCACGCGCCGTCCTGGCGGACGTGGGCGACGAGGTTGCCGCCCGCGTCGACGACCGCGACGTTCATCGGCTGCCCGATGCGGGTGGCCTCCTCCTCGCCCGCGGCGATCACGCGGCGGGCGTCCTCGAGTGTGACGATCATGTGCGCTCCTCCTTCTCAGGTCGTCGGGATGTATCCGTTGGGGTTGAGCACGTACTTCTTCGGGGCGCCGGCGTCGAACTCGGCGTAGCCGCGCGGGGCGTCCTCGAGCGAGATGGGCGTGGCGCCCACGGCGCGCGCGATCTGCACCTTGTCGTGCAGGATCGCCATCATGAGCTGCCGGTTGTACTTCATGACGGGGCACTGGCCCGTCGTGAACGACAGCGACTTCGCCCAGCCGAGGCCGAGGCGAAGTGACAGCGAGCCCTCCTTCGCGGCCTCGTCGACGCCGCCTGGGTCGCCCGTGACGTACAGGCCCGGGATGCCGAGCGCGCCGCCTGCCGCCGTGATGTCCATGAGCGAGTTGAGCACGGTCGCGGGTGCCTCGTGCGAGGCGTCGGATCCGTGCCCGCGCGCCTCGAAGCCGACCGCGTCGACGCCCGCGTCGACCTCGGGGACACCGAGGATCTGCTCGATCTGGTCGCGCGGATCGCCCTTCGACACGTCGACCGTCTCGCACCCGATCGAGCGGGCGCGCTCGAGTCGCTCGGCGTTGAGGTCGCCGACGACGACCGCCGCTGCGCCGAGCAGCTGGGCGCCGACGGCCGCCGCGATGCCGACGGGGCCCGCGCCCGCGATGTAGACGGTCGAGCCGGGCCCGACGCCCGCCGTGAAGGCGCCGTGGAAGCCGGTCGGGAAGATGTCCGACAGCATCGTGAGGTCGAGGATCTTCTCGAGCGCCTGGTCGCGGTCGGGGAACTTCAGCAGGTTCCAGTCGGCGTAGGGCACAAGCACGTACTCGGCCTGGCCGCCGACCCATCCGCCCATGTCGACGTAGCCGTACGCCGAGCCGGGTCGGTCGGGGTTCACATTGAGGCAGATGCCCGTCTTGCCCTCCTTGCAGTTGCGACAGCGGCCGCACGCGATGTTGAACGGCACCGAGACGATGTCGCCGACCTTGATGAACTCGACGTCGGGGCCGACCTCGACGACCTCGCCCGTGATCTCGTGGCCGAGCACGAGGCCCGCCGGCGCCGTCGTGCGCCCGCGCACCATGTGCTGATCCGACCCGCAGATGTTCGTCGCGACCGTGCGGAGGATCGCCCCGTGCGGCACCTTGCGCCCGACGTTCGCGGGGTTGACCCCGGGACCGTCCTTGAGCTCGAACTCGGGATACGCCGTGTCGATCACCTCGACCTGACCCGGCCCCTTGTAGGCAACTGCCCTGTTTCCGGACATCACATCTTCTCCCGTTCCGCGGCCTCGTCGCCGCTGCCCCGAGTCTCGCGCCGCGCGCGGGCCGTGAGAATCGCTCGACCGGGCCGTTCCGCCCACCCGAACGAGCGGGTAGGGTCGGCGTATGCCCGACGGGGGAGCGACGGCGCTCAGGGATGCGGTGCGCGAGCTGTCCGAGACAGTCCTCGCCACCCCGGCCGCGCTGCCCGACCGCCTGTCGGATCTCGTGGGCCGCTTCGCCCCGCACGACGCGCTCGTCATCCTCGCCTCCGACGTCGACGGCGGCCACCGTCGCGGCGCGGGCGACAGGCAGCTCGTCGAGGGCGCCTCGTACCTCGACCTCGACGAGCGGCGGCGCCTGATTCGCCCCGACAGCGTCCGCCGCGACGACGTCGAGGTCGCGGGGCTCGATCGGACGGCGCTCCTCGCGGTGTCGCGCAACGGGGCGCTCCTCGTGCTCGTGGGGGCGCGCGCGGACGCGCAGGGCGAGCGCGCCGTGCTCGACGTCTGGAACGTCGTGAGCCTGCGGATCCAGGAGCTCGCCGACCACGCCTCGCCCGACTACCTGCGCCGCGCGCGGCTCGCGTCGGGCGAGCGGCGCGAGGCGCTCGCCGAGCTCGGCGCGGCCTCCTCGACGACGCTCGAGACGATCCTCGCCTCGCTGCGCTCGCCGCGCCTCGACGACGCCGCGGCGCGCCAGGCGGCGACCGCGGCAGCGGCCGAGGGGCTCGTACGCCTGCGCACCGCGAGCGACAGGGCGCGCACGGCGACGGAGGAGCCCGTGACGACGGCGTTCGAGCGCCTGCGCGACGATCTGAACCCGCTGCTGCGGTACCGCGACATCGACGTGCAGTTCGTCGAGCCGCCCGTCGACGGCAGGCCGCTGCCGAGCGAGGTCGCCCACGGCGCGCGGGCCGTCGTGCGCGGTTCGATCCTCGTCATGATCGACGATCCGTCCGTCAGCCGCGTGAGGGCGCAGTGGGACTGCGACGGCACGAACCTCATCATCGGCCTGCGCGACGACGGCCGCGGCGAGCTGTCGGGGGAGTCGAGCAGGATGCGCCTCGTGGCCGACCGCGTGCACGCGCTGCGGGGCCGCATGTCGATCGAGCCCGTTCCGGCGTGGGGCACCGAGATGTCGTTCGTCATCCCGCTCGATCCGCCGCACGCCCGCGGCATGACGCCCGCGGCGTGGTCGCTCGGCGCGCGGGAGGAGGACGTCCTGGCGCAGCTCGCGGGCGGCGCGCGCAACCGCGAAATCGCGTCGGCGCTCGGCATCAGCGAGAACACCGTGAAGTTCCACGTCGCGAACCTCTACCGCAAGCTCGGCGTCTCGAGCCGCGCCGAGGCGACCGCGCTGTACCTCTCGCACCTGCGCGTCGCCGACTCGGCGGTCTGACGGGCCCTGCCCAGGCGGTGCCCATCCGCGGGTGCAAAACTGTACCGACCGGACGGTTCAGTGAATTGGACGTGACATGACCCCCTCTCGCCGCTGGATCAGCCTGTCGGTGCTCATCGGCGCCGTGCTGCTCCTCGCAATCGACTCGACGGTGCTCTTCCTCGCCGTCCCGTCGCTCACGCGCGACCTCGACCCGACCGCGACGCAGGTGCTGTGGATCGGCGACATCTACTCGCTCGCGATCGCCGGTCTGCTCGTGACGATGGGCAACCTCGCCGATCGGGTGGGCCGCAAGAAGGTGCTGCTGATCGGCGCGACCGCCTTCGGCGCGGCGTCGGTGCTTGCGGCGTTCTCGCCGACGGCGGAGGTGCTCATCGCGGCGCGCCTGCTGCTCGGCATCGCGGGCGCCACCCTCATGCCGTCGACGCTGTCGCTGATCCGCAACATCTTCACGGACCCGCGCGAGCGCACGCGCGCGATCGCTCTCTGGTCGGCCGCGTCGGCGAGCGGCATCGCGATCGGCCCCTTGCTCGGCGGCGCGCTGCTCGAGCACTTCTGGTGGGGATCCGTGTTCCTCATCAATCTGCCGGTCATGGCGCTCGTCGTGATCGTCGGCTGGTGGGTGCTGCCCGAGTCGCGCAACCCCGAGCCCGGCCGCTTCGACCTGCTCTCCAGCGCGCTGTCGATGCTCGCGATCGTGCCGTTCGTGTACGTCGTCAAGCACCTCGCGGGCGGCACGTACGGCGTCTCCGGCGGCGTCGCGACCGTGGTCGCGATCGCGAGCGCGATCCTCTTCGTGCGGCGCCAGCGCCGCGCCGCGCACCCCATGATCGACGTCGAGCTGTTCCGCTCCGGCGCCTTCAGCGGCGCCGTGCTCGTCAACTTCATCTCGATCTTCGCGATGAGCGGCGTGCTGTTCTTTTTCTCGCAGTATCTGCAGCTCGCCCGCGACCTCAGCCCCCTGCAGGCGGGCCTCGCGCAGCTGCCCGTCGCGATCGCGGCGATGGCCGCGATCGCGGTCGTCGGCTTCCTCCTCGCGCGCCTCGGCCGCGGTCGCGCCATCGCGCTCGCGCTCGCGGTCGGCGCGGCGGGCCTCGTGTTCGTCGCGCTCGTCGAGGGCAGCGACCAGCTCGTCTGGCTGCTCATCGCGCTCGTGCCGCTTGGGCTCGGCATCGGCGTGTCCGAGACGCTCAGCGTCGACGCGGTCGTGTCGTCCGTGCCGCAGCACAAGTCGGGCGCGGCGTCGTCGATCTCCGAGACCGCCTACGAGCTCGGCGCCGCCATGGGCATCGCCATCCTCGGCTCGGTCATGATGGTGCTGTACCGCGCGAACCTCGTCGTGCCCGAGGGCGCCGAGGGCGCCGAGGGCGCGGAGGCCGCGCACGACTCGCTCGCGTCGGCGTCGGCGGCGCTCGAGCCCGGATCCGCGCTGCTCGCGACGGCGCACGACGCTTTCGTCACGGCGATGCAGAGCACGACGCTCATCGCTGCGGGCATCATGGTGGTCGGCGCCGTCGTGGCCTTCCGCCTCATCCCGAACGCGAAGCAGGCCGTCGCGGCGCACCACTGACGAGGCGAGGAGCACGACATGGCGAGGACGGCGGGGCGCGACCGCGACGAGACGAGGCGGCTGATCGTCGAGGCGGCGACGCGGCTCATCGCGCGGCGCGGATCCGCCGTGCCAGTCGCCGACATCGCGCGCGAGGCGGGCGTGTCGAAGGGCGGCCTGCTCTACCACTTCGCGAGCAAGGAGGACCTGCTCGTCGCGGTCGCGACCGACCTGTTCGAGCGCTTCCGAGGCGACGTCCTGGCCGAGGCGCAGGCCGAGCCCGAGGGAGCGCCCGGCCGCCTCACGCGCGCCTACGTGCGGGTGAGCTTCTCGGACGGCGCCGATGAAGAGGGGCTGCGCGAGTCGATCGCGGTCGCGGCCCAGCTCATGCACGAGCCCGCGCTCCAGCGGGCGGCCGAGGCCGACGGCGCCCGCTGGCGGGCGGATCTCCTCGCTGACGGTCTCGAGGCGAGCGTCGTCCGAGTCGTCGTCGCCGCGACCGACGGCGTGAGCAGCGCGCCCCTGTGGGGGCCCGTGCTCGACGCCGACGACCGCACGGCGCTCGAGGCCGAGCTCGTCGCGCTCACGCGCGGCTGACGGGACTCACTCCTCGGGGTCTCGCGGGCCGACGCCCGCGATGTCGTTCTGCTCGCCGTCGTCGGGCGAGGATCCGTCGCCGACCGTCTCGTCGTCGATGCCGACGGCCTCGGCGGCGCCCGTGTCGGCGCCCTCGCGGCCGGCCGGCGTCTCCTCGTCCGGTTCCTCGACGTCTGCCGGCGCGAGGTCCTGCAGGAACTCGCGATCGCCGTTCGGATCCCCGCTGTCGCGGTCGTGCAGCTGCGCGTTCGCCGCCACGACTTCCTCGGGCGTCAGGTCGTCGCGGTCTCGTTCGTCGCTCATGTCGCGTCCTTCCGTGTCGCGGTTCGGGTGACGCGGCCGAGTCCACCGGATCCGCCCGCTTCGCGGCAGCCCCTTGACGCGGCGGCGCGGGGCCGTTTTATACCACATCAGGCCCCCCCATGCCAGCCCGTAAGCGCGAACGGAGCCGCGAGCCTACCGTGCCGTCATGACAGCACAC
>JAJUIM010000309.1 GCA_029267645.1 Microbacterium sp. | reverse complement strand
GCGGACGATGATGTGCGGCTGGCCGAAGTAGCCGAGGCCCCACGCGAGCGACGAGATGATCGCGAGGAACGTCGCGCCCGACATGCTGCCGCCGAACCAGTCGAGGTTGTCGGCGCCGACCGTCGTGATGCCCTCGGCGACGTCCGAGAGGTCACCGATCGAGACGACCGCGAGCACGGGCACGATGAGCAGCGCCGCGAAGATCATGATGCCCTGCACGAAGTCGGTGTACGTCGCGCCGAGGAACCCGCCGAACAGCGTGTACAGCAGCGTCACGCCTCCGACGAGCAGCATGCCGACGGTGTAGTCGCCGCCGAACGAGCTCTCGAAGAACTTGCCTCCCGCGACCATGCCGCTCGAGACGTACAGCGTGAAGAACACGAGGATGATGATGCCGGCGACGATGCGCAGCAGGTTCGTCCTGTCACGGGTGCGGTTGGCGAGGAAGCTCGGCACCGTGATCGAGTTCTTGGACACCTCGGTATACGCACGAAGACGCGGTGCGACGAGTTTCCAGTTCAGGTAGGCGCCGATCGTGAGGCCGATCGCGAGCCACGCCTCGATGAGCCCCGTCGCGAACAATGCGCCGGGCAGGCCCATCACGAGCCATCCCGACATGTCGGATGCGCCGGCGCTGAGAGCGGCGACAGCGGGCGGCAGGCTCCTGCCGCCGAGCATGTAGTCCTCGTGATTCTTCGTCTTGAGCGTCGCGTACACCCCGATGCCGATCATGGCGGCGAAGTAGATCACGAGCGCGATGATGAAGAAGGTTTGGTCTTGCATGTCTTTTTCTCCTCCGCTCCGTTGAGCAGCGCACACCGTAACGGCATCACGCCGCATCGCGCCAACTCGCGTTCGGCGTCGATCCCTGGTATATGGGAAAACGCTGTGAGCGTCGGCGATGGCGACACGGTAGCGGGGAAGAGCCCCGCGCGGCAAGACCTCGTGGCGTCAGGCGTCGCCGAGCGCGGCGGGACCCTCCGTTACGAGCACGCGAAACTGCTCGGCGTCGAGGATCCGGATGCCGAGCTCTTCGGCCTTCGCGAGCTTGGAACCTGCCCCCGGACCCGCCGCGACGAAGTCGGTCTTCTTCGAGACGCTCGAGGCCGCCTTGCCGCCGGCCTGGATGATCGCCTCCTTCGCGCCGTCGCGCGTGAACCCCTCGAGCGTGCCCGTCGCGACGACCGTGAGGCCCTCGAGCACGCCGCCGGCCGCGCTCGCGGCGCCCGGACCGGGGTGCCCCTCGATGCGGAAGGTCACGCCCGCCGCCGTCCACGCCTCGACGATCTCGCGGTGCCAGTCGGCCTCGAACCAGTCGAGCAGCGACTGCGCGATGATCTCGCCGACGCCCTCGACGTCGGCGAGCTCGTCGACGCTCGCCGCGCGGATCGCATCGAGCGAGCCGAAGTGCTGCGCGAGGGCGCGCGCCGCGACGGGCCCGACGTGGCGGATGTTCAGCGAGACGAGCTGGCGCCACAGATCCTTCGACTTCGCCTTCTCGAGCTCGTCGAGCAGCGTGATCGCCTGCGCCGACGGGTGCACGACCTCGTGGTCCTTGCGGATCCCCGCCTTCCGCCGCTCGGCGGGCGAGGCGTCCTCCCAGCCCGGCGGGTAGGTGCGCTCGATCCGCTGGAACGGGGCGCGCCGCACGGGCTCGCCCGTCGCCTCGTCGGTGCGATCCTCCCCCGTCTCGGGATCGCGCACGACGACCTCGATCGGCACGATCTCGTCGAGCGTGAGCGAGAACAGGCCGGCCTCCGTGCGCAGCACAGGAGCGAGATCCTCGCCCGTCTGCGCGGAGCGCGCGGGCTGCGTGAGGGCGGCGGCCGTGACCTCCCCGAGCGCCTCGACGTCGAGCGCGCCGCGCGAGCCGATGTGCTCCACGCGCCCGCGCACCTGGGCCGGGCAGTCCTCGCCGTTGGGGCAGCGTAGGTCGACGTCGCCTTCCTTCATGGCGCGCAGCGGGGTGCCGCACTCGGGGCAGTCGGCCGGCATGACGAACGCGCGCTCGGATCCGTCGCGCTTCTCGACGACGGGGCCGAGGATCTCGGGGATCACATCGCCCGCCTTGCGCAGGACGACCGTGTCGCCGATGAGCACGCCCTTCTGCACGACGACGTCCTGGTTGTGCAGCGTCGCCTGCCTGACGACGCTGCCCGCCACGAGCGCGGGCTCCATGACGGCGTACGGCGTCGCCCGCCCCGTGCGGCCCACGCCGACGCGGATGTCGATGAGGCGCGTCTGCACCTCCTCGGGCGGGTACTTGTAGGCGATGGCCCAGCGCGGCGCGCGGCTCGTCGCGCCGAGCTCGTCGTGCAGCGCGAGCTCGTCGATCTTCACGACGATGCCGTCGAGCTCGTGCTCGACCGAGTGCCGGTTCTCGCCGTACCACGCGACGAACTCGAGCACGTCGTCGATCGAGTCGCACACCTTCAGGTGCGGGCTCGTCGGCAGGCCCCATCCCGCCAGCAGGTCGTACACCTCGCTCTGCGCCGCGACAGGCGGATCCGGCCACGCCCCGATGCCGTGCACGTACAGCCGCAGCGAGCCGAGGCGCGCGCGGCCGGCCTCGAGCTCGAGGCCCTCCTTCTTGTCGAGCTGCTGGCGCAGCCCGCCGCTCGCCGCGTTGCGCGGGTTCGCGAAGGCCGGGAAGCGACGCTCGGCCGCCTGCCGCTGGCGCTGCTCGTCGAACGGCTTCTTGCCCGCGCTGCGCACCCGCTCCCAGCGCTC
>JAJUIM010000235.1 GCA_029267645.1 Microbacterium sp. | reverse complement strand
GCGTCCGTTCGCGCGGGCGCCTGACACAGCCACCTACCCATCGAAGGAGATGGATCGCATGAACACCACCACACGACGCCTCGTTCCCCTCGCCGTCGCCGGCATCGGTGCGCTCGCCCTCGCGGGGTGCGCGGGATCCGCCGAGGGCGGCTCCGAGGGCGGCGGCGAGGGCGGCACGCAGACCGTCTCGCTCATGCTCAACTGGTACCCCTACGGCGAGCACGCGCCGTTCTACTACGGCGTCGAGGAGGGCATCTTCGCCGAGCACGGCATCGACCTGCAGATCGAGGCGGGGCAGGGCTCCACGAAGACGGCGCAGGCCGTCGGCCAGGAGCAGGTCGACTTCGGCTGGGCCGACAGCCCCGCCGTCATGGCGAACATCGACAAGGGCGTCGGCATCAAGAGCGTCGGCGTCTTCCTGCAGACCACCCCGTCGGCCGTGCAGGTCTTCGCCGACTCGGGCATCGAGGAGCCCGCAGATCTCAAGGGCAAGACGATCGCCGTCTCGGCCGGCGACGCGCCCACGACGACGTTCCCGCTGTACCTCGAGTCGGTCGGCCTCGCCGAGGGCGACGTGCAGCAGCAGAACCTCGACCCCGCGGGCAAGGTCGCCGCGATGCTGTCCGACAAGGTCGACGGCCTCATCGGCTTCGCGCACGACCAGGGCCCGACGATCGCGGCCGAGAGCGGGCGCGACATGACCTACCTGCGCTACTCCGACGCGGGCCTGAACTTCTTCAGCAACGGCCTCATCGCGCCGAACTCGACGATCGAGTCGGATCCCGAGCTCGTCGACGCGCTCGTGCAGGCGACGTCCGAGTCGTTCCAGGCTGCGGCCGAGGATCCCGCGGCGGCCGTCGCGGCGATGGAGGGCAAGGATCCGCAGATGCCCGACGCCGAGGTGCTGCAGGGGCAGTGGGAGGAGACCATGAAGCTGCTCGAGACCGAGGCGACCACGGGCAAGGCGCCCGGCACGAACGACGCCGCCGACTGGGAGGCGACGATCGAGGTGCTCTCGGGCGCCGGCCTCACGGCCGAGGGCGAGAGCGTCGACACCTACTTCACCGACGAGTTCCAGCCGGAGTGATGATGACCGCTCTCACCGTGGACAGCCCGAGCGCCACCTCCGCCGTCGCGATCGACGACGTCGGCATCGCGTTCGCCTCCAAGCGCAGCCGCGTGCAGGCGCTCAAGGACGTCTCGCTCGACATCGAGGCGGGCGAGTTCGTGACGATCGCCGGCCCCTCTGGCTGCGGCAAGTCGACCCTGCTCAAGGCCGTCGCGGGCCTCACCCTGCCGACGACGGGCACCGTGCAGCTGCGCGGCCAGCAGGTGTCGGGGCCGCGCCAGGACATCGGCTACGTGTTCCAGCGCGCAGCGCTCCTCGAGTGGCGCAGCGTGCGCGGCAACATCCTGCTGCAGGCCGAGATGCGCGGCATGGATCCGGCCGCCGCGCGGCGCCGCACCGACGAGCTCATCGAGATGACGGGCCTCACGGGCTTCGAGAAAGCGCTGCCGCACGAGCTCTCGGGCGGCATGCAGCAGCGCGTCTCGCTGTGCCGCGCGCTGCTGCACGAGCCGGGCGTGCTGCTCATGGACGAGCCGTTCGGCGCGCTCGACGCCCTCACGCGCGAGAAGATGAACATCGAGCTCAACCGCATCTGGGCCGAGACGGGCACGACCGTCCTCCTCGTGACGCACTCTGTCGCCGAGGCCGTCTATCTCGCGAGCCGCGTCATCGTCATGAGCCCCCGCCCGGGGCGCATCGTCGAGGAGCACACGGTCGACCTGCCGAAGCTGCGCGACTACGCCGCGACGCTCGAGCACCCCGAGTTCCACCGCGTGTCCTCGCGCGTGCGCGAGCTGCTCGGATCCGCGGGCTCCGAGGAGTAGCGCGAGCGCACGACGCGGGGCCGGGGAACTCGCTTCCCCGGCCCCGCCGTCGTCTCAGCGCTCCTCGATGAACTTCCGCGTGACGATCATGTCGGCTTCGCCCAGGCCGCGCTCGACGAGCTCGTCGAAGGCGGCGCGCACGGCGGGGAGGAGCGCCGCGTGCGTGCCTGTCGCCTCGGCGACGTCGGTCGCGAAGCGCAGGTCCTTCAGCATGTACTTCGCCATGCCCGAGGGCGCGTAGTCCTCCGCGACGAGCTTCTCGCGGCGGCTCGCGAGCAGGTTGGATCCGGCGTAGCCGCCGCCCAGGAGGTCCCACATCCGGGCGGGGTCGATGCCGCTGCGGGCGGCGAGCACGGTCGCCTCCGCGAGCGCCATCGCGGTCGACGCGACGACGAGCTGGTTGCACGCCTTCGCGACCTCGCCCGCGCCGAGCGGTCCGAGTCGCACGGGCGTGCCGCACGGCTCGAGCACGCGCGCGGCGAGCGCGGCGTCGTCCTCGGATCCGCCCATCATGATCGACAGCGTGCCGGCCGTCGCGCCGTCCTCGCCGCCCGAGACGGGGCAGTCGACGACGCGCACGCGGCCGTCGGTCTCGCGATCGAGGCGCGCCGCGAGCTCGCGCACGCCCGTCGCCGACGACGTGGATCCGATGAGCAGCAGCAGGTCGTGATCCGCGCCCGCGAGGAGGCCGTCGGGGCCCGCGAGGACGGCCTCGAGCTCGGGCAGGTCCGGCAGCATCGCGAGCACGACGTCGCTCGCCGCCGCGACCTCGCGCGCCGTCTCGCACCACGTCGCGCCGGCCGACTCGAGGTCGTCGTAGCGCCTCGTGCGGCCCGTGATGGCGAGGGATCCGTGGCGCGCGAGCAGGTGCGCGGCCATGGGGCGCCCCATGGCGCCGAGGCCGAGGGCGCCCACGCGGGGCGAAACGTCATCGTTCAACATATGGAACACCGTACACAGCTGTGTATGCTGGCGGAAGACCGCCGCATCGAGGGGGATGTCATGAACGAAGATGCCACAGCTGACGCCCGCCTGCGCGTCGTCATCGCGACCGACCTGTCGGAGGAGCTCTGCCGCGAGATCGAGCGGCAGGAGCCGCGGCTCGAGGTCGTGCGCGACCGCTCCCTCGTGCGCCCCATGCGCTGGCCGGCCGACTGGGGCGGGGATCCCGCCCACGAGCGCACGGCCGACAAGCAGCGCCGGTTCGACGACCTCGTCGACTCGGCCGACGTGCTGTTCTCGATCCCCGACACCGACCCCGCGGCCCTCGCCCGCACGGTGCGCGCCAACCCCCGCCTGCGCTGGGTGCAGGTCATGGCCGCGGGCGGCGGCGCGCAGGTGAAGGCGGCGGATCTCACGCGCGACGAGCTCGACCGCGTGACGTTCACGACGAGCGCCGGCGTGCACGGATCCACGCTCGCCGAGTTCGCCGTCTTCGGCGTGCTCGCGGGCGCGAAGCAGCTGCCGCGGCTGCAGGAGGCGCAAGCCGCGCGCCAGTGGGACGACCGGTGGACGATGCGCCACCTCGATGAGATGACCGTGCTCGTGATCGGGCTCGGCGGCATCGGCAAGGCGGTCGCGACGCGGTTCGCCGCGTTCGGCGCGACCGTGTGGGGCACGAGCCGCTCGGGCACCCCGG
>JAJUIM010000216.1 GCA_029267645.1 Microbacterium sp. | reverse complement strand
GGCGAGCACGACGTACGACAGCAGGATCACGCCGACCGTGCCGACCCAGCGCGGGGCGCCCGTGCGGGCGATCGCGGGGCCGATCGGATAGCAGATGATGACGATGACGGCGGCGATCGCGACGGGGCCGAAGACGTCGCGCGAGAGCCACAGCCCGCCGAGCGCCACGACGGATGCGGCGAGGACGAGGAGGATGCGGATCGCGGGCGGCATCGCGGCCGCGCGGCGGGGTGCCCGATCGGAGCTCATCCCGCCAATCTATGCGCCCGACGGCCCGGTAAGGGTACCCTATCTTCTCTGGAATCATTCAGATCTAGCTTCGACGACCTGTAGAATTGGCGATCGTGCTGCTGTGTGTTTCTGCGAGTCACAAGACCGCCCCGTTCGATCTCCTCGAGCGCCTCAGCACGCACTCCGAGCCGCTCCCGGCACTGATCTCCGGATCCGACGCCGAGATCTCGGGCGCCGTCGTGCTCTCGACGTGCAACCGCTTCGAGGCCTACCTCGACGTCGACATGCCCGCCGACACGGGCCGTGAGGCCGCCCTCGTGGCCACGCGCGACGCTCTCGCCCGCACGACCGGCGTCGACCCGGAGGAGCTCGCGGGCTCGTACGAGGTCAAGCAGGGCGGCAAGGTCGCCGAGCACCTCTTCTCGGTCGCCTCGGGCCTCGAGTCGGTCATCGTCGGCGAGGGCGAGATCGGCGGCCAGGTGCGCCGCGCCCTCGACGAGGCGCGCGCCCAGGGCACGACCACGAGCGAGCTCGAGCGCCTCTTCCAGCGCGCGACCGAGACGCAGAAGGCCGTCAAGAACACGACCGCCCTCGGCCGCGCCGGCCGCTCGCTCGTGCGCCTCGCGCTCGACCTCGCCGACAGCCGCATCGCCGACTGGTCGGGCCTCAAGGTGCTCCTCGTCGGAACGGGCGCCTACGCCGCAGCGACGCTCGCGGCGCTGCGCGATCACGGCGTGCGCGACGTCACGGTCTTCTCCCCCTCCGGCCGCCGCCAGTTCGCGACGAAGCACGGGATCCCCCAGACCTTCGACATCGCGCAGACGGCCGCCGAGAGCGACATGATCATCACCTGCACGTCGCGCGAGGAGCCCGTGCTCACGGCCGAAACGCTGCGGGAGGGCGGCTTCGACGGCAAGGCCTTCGTCATCGACCTCGGCCTGCCGCGCAACGTGCACCCCGACGTGGGGCAGGTGCCCGGCGTGACGCTGCTCGACCTTGAGACGATCCGCCTGCATGCCCCGCTCGAGGAGCTGCAGGCGACCGACGCGGCCCGCGAGATCGTGCGCGACGCCGCCGCACGCTTCCAGAGCGCGGGCCGCACGCAGAGCGCGCAGCCCGCCGTCGTGGCGCTGCGCACGCACGTGTTCAGCGTGCTCGAGCGCGAACTCGAGCGCGGGAAGAACCGCGAGCACGCCGAGCAGATCGCCGAGGCACTGCGCCACTTCACGGGCATGCTGCTGCACACGCCGACCGTGCGTGCGAAGGAAGCCGCGGCCGAGGGCCGCGCCGACGAGGTGTTCGACGCGATCGAGACGCTGTTCGGCGTCGACGCTCGCCCCCACTTCACCTCGGCCGCGCCGCCCGCGGAGTGCCCCGCGAGCGACGAGGCGCGCGCCGGCTGAGGCTCAGAAGTCGTTCGGCTCCCAGCCTCGGCGCCTACTATGTGCGCCATGACGACCCTCGCGATCGTGCTCACGGGCGGTCGGTCGAGTCGCATGGGCGGGACCCACAAACCCGCGTTGCGCGTGGCGGGCGAGACCATCATCGACCACGTCGTGCGCGCCGTGCGTCGTGCGGAGCCGTCCGCTGCCGTCATCGTCGCGGGGTCTGCTGAGGGCCTCACGACCGAGGCGACAGTCGTGAGCGAAGATCCGCCGTTCTCCGGCCCTCTCGCTGGTGTGGCCGCCGCCCTCGCAGCAGTACCCACGAGCCCTCAGCGCCGGGTCCTTATACTCGGCGGCGACATGCCGTTCATCGGCCCGCGTGTCATACACCGCCTACTCGAGGCGCTCGCGACGGGCTCCGACGCCGCGAGCGCATGCGATTCCAGCCGGCGCCTGCAGTTCCTGTGCGCCGCTTGGAGCGAAGGTGCCCTGCGCGCCCGACTCGGAGCCCTCGGCGAGGTCAACGGCGTGCGATTCGGAGCGCTCTATGACGGCGTCGACCCCGTACTCATCGATGCCGACGTGACTGAGATCGCCGACATCGACACCCCCGAGGACTTTGCATGGGCGCGCGCGGCGATCGGCGACGGCAATCGAGATACGCGAAACACCGCCCCGCGCATTCACTGACACCTCCGGACGGAGCGTTGTCGCACCATCCGATGACACGGGTCCAGCTTCCTCAGGCGCGCGAGTCGACGGGGTGGGCTCGCGAGACGACGCCCGGCAGGCCGGCCCTCGTGCGCATCGCGAGCATCGTGATGAGGCTCACGAGCAGGAAGAGCGACTCGAAGCCGGGCGCATAGGCGAGCAGCAGCTGCCAACCGCCCACGCCGCCGACGTAGCGCAGCAGGCTGCGCAGCACGGCGGGGCGCACGCCGCCGTCCCACCGCAGGAGCACGGCCGCGTCGCCCACCGTGCGGCCCGTCGCGAGCGCGAAGAACCCGAACACGATGAGCGGCACGAGGATCGCGACCGTCTCGGCGCGTTCGGCGGACGCCTGCGTGAGCGGCTCACCCTGCACATAGACGATGTACGCGTTGACGGCCGCGCCGGCGACGGATCCGAGGATCCACACCGAGAACACGTCGCAGAGCGCGCCGAGCACGCGCCGCCAGCGCGTGACGGGGCGCGGTCCGGCGGGCGCGCGCCCCGTGTCCGCGCGCGTGAGGGCGGGCACGAGCGCGAGCGAGAGGATCCCGCCGAGCACCGCGCCCGACGTGTTCGCGATGAGGTCGTCGACGTCGAACAGGCGATACGCGCAGGCGTAGATGCCCCACACGCCCGTGCGCTGCGTGAGCTCGATCGCGAACGAGACGACGAAGCCCGCGAGCGCCGAGACGACGATGCCGCGCCGCCACACGAGCCGCAGGAAGAAGCCGAGCGGCACGAACAGCGCGACGTTGAGCACGACCTGCATGACGGCCGGATTGCGCGCGAGGTCGCCGACCGAGCCGACGGGGTACTGGCGGATGTCGTCGAGGAACTGCAGCGGCCGGGTCTGCGCGCCGACGCAGACGAGGGCGTTCGGATCCGGCAGCGGCAGCAGCGTGTACGTCCACAGCGCGAGGGCGTAGACGAGGAACGCGGCCCACAGCAGCAACTGCCGCCAGGTGAGGCGCCCGTGCCGCCGATACTGCACGGCGACGAACGGCACGAACAGCAGGAAGCCGATCACGAGACCGAGCAGGATCGCGACGATCGCGGGCATGACCGAGGAGTTCATCGCGCTCAACGGTAGCGGCTCGTCGCTGTGCGACATGATGGACGCATGGCTCTCACGATCACGTCGGACCCGGCGGCCGACACGCTCCTGACCGAGAACCCGCTCGCGCTCATGATCGGCATGCTGCTCGATCAGCAGATCGCGATGGAGACGGCGTTCGCGGGACCGCTGAAGATCCGCGAGCGCACGGGATCCGTCGACGCCGCCGCGATCGCGGGTGCCGATCCCGAGGCGTTCGTCGAGGCGTTCCGCCAGCCGCCCGCCGTGCACCGCTACCCCGGATCCATGGCCGAGCGCGTGCAGAAGCTCTGCCGCGTGATCGTGGACGAGTGGGGCGGCGACGCGGCCGCGATCTGGACCGAGGGCGATCCGACGGGCGCCGAGGTGCTGAAGCGCCTCAAGAAGCTGCCGGGCTTCGGCGACCAGAAGGCCCGCATC
>JAJUIM010000011.1 GCA_029267645.1 Microbacterium sp. | reverse complement strand
GGTCGACGTGACGCTCAAGGTGATCGAGTCGCTCGCCGAGGTGCTGCGCGGATCGCGCCGGGATCCCGTGCGCGCGTGGTCGCGTGTCGCGTCGGACGTGCCGCCCGCAGAGCCCGCGGGGCGTCTCGGCCTCGCCGCCGATGCGAGCGCGTGGTTCCTCGAGACGCTGACGCGCGACGGCCAGGGCGGAGAACCCCTGATGTTCAGCCGTTCCTGGCTGCGGCCCGACCGGATCCGCGTCACGATCGAGTTCGGTTCCGCCGCCTGACGCTTGTCGCCCAAGTTCGCGGACTGTTCACCCGGCCGCTTCCTCCCGTTGGCCTTCGGGTGGGGATCTCGCCAAGTCGCGGTCTCACGGTGGACCCGTCCCCACGCCGGCGTCGCCGGCACGCATCAGCACACACCAGGACGGAAGACACATGATCTCCACCCGCACGAAGCGCGTTTCGCTCGCCGCCGTCGCGGCCGCCGGGCTCATCGCCCTCGCGGGCTGCTCCGGAACCTCGGCCGACGAGGGGTCCGCGAACAGCGACTGGCCCGAGACGCTCACCTTCGCGCAGATCCCCTCCGAGTCGGCGACGGGCATCGCGGAGGCGAACGCTCCCATCATCGACGCGCTCGAGCAGGAGCTCGGCATCGAGGTCGAGCTGCAGGAGGCGACGAGCTACGCGGCCGTCGTCGAGGCGCTGCGCGCGGGCCAGGTCGACATCGGATCCATGGGTCCGTTCTCGTACGTCGTCGCGGCCGACAGCGACGCGGGCGTGATCCCGGTCGGCGCGCTCGCCGACTCGCCCGACGAGGCCGCGAGCTACCGCTCGTACGGCATCGTCCCCGCGGGCAGCGACATCACGAGCCTCGAGGACTTCGCGGGCAAGAAGGTCTGCTACGTCGACCAGACCTCGACGTCGGGCTTCCTGTTCCCGTCGGCGGGCCTGCTCGAGGCCGGCATCGACCCGCTCGAGGACGTCGAGCCGGTCTTCGCGGGCGGCCACGACGCGTCGGCGCTCTCGGTCGCCGACGGCACGTGCGACGCGGGCTTCGCGTTCGACACGATGGTCACGCACGAGCTCGTCGAGTCGGGCCAGCTGGAAGAGGGCGCCGTCGAGGTCGTCTGGGAGTCGGAGGACATCCCCAACTCGCCGACCGTCATCAGCGACCAGCTGCCGCAGGACCTGCAGGACGAGCTGACGCGCATCTTCCAGGAGCAGATCAACAAGCCCGCCCTCGTCGAGATGGGCGTCTGCGACAGCGAGGACGCCTGCGAGCTGCCCGAGCAGAGCGAGTACGGCTTCATCGAGGTCGAGGACTCGCTGTACGACGGCATCCGCGCCGTCTGCGACATCACCAAGTCTGAGTCCTGCGTCGCCTGACGCGGGAGCACGTGAGCGGGTGAGGGTCCGCAGGGATCCTCACCCGCTCGCCCCATGAGAAGCACGAGAGGCACGAGATGACGAACGTGGCAGACATCCGCCAGGCGATGACCTCGGGGATCCCCGAGCTGCGGCCCGACGACGTGAAGGACGCCGTGCGCATGGCCGGCGTGACGAAGCGGTTCGGGCAGGTGACGGCGCTCGACGACGTGACGGTCGACTTCACGCCGGGCGAGATCAACGTGCTGCTCGGTCTGTCGGGCTCGGGCAAGTCGACGCTGCTGCGCCACATCAACGGCCTGCACCAGCCGACCGAGGGCGAGGTGTTCACGCTCGGCGTGCCCGTGCACAGCGCACGACAGAAGGATCTGCGCGTGCTGCGCTCCCGCGTCGGCATGATCTTCCAGCACTTCCACCTCGTCGGATCCATGTCGGTGCTCGAGAACGTCTGCACGGGTCGCCTCGGCGGCCTGCGTGGGCCGCGGATCGGCCTGTTCAGCTATCCGCGCGCCGTCAAGGAGCGCGCGATGGAGCACCTCGCGCGCGTGGGCCTCGCCGACAAGGCGTTCCAGCGCGCCGACACGCTCTCGGGCGGCCAGCAGCAGCGCGTCGCGATCGCGCGCGCCCTCATCCAGGAGCCCGTCGTGCTGCTCGCCGACGAGCCCGTCGCGAGCCTCGACCCCGTGAGCTCGGCCGGCGTCATGGAGCTGCTGCGCGAGATCTCGAGCGACCTCGGCCTCACCGTGATCTGCAGCCTGCACCAGGTCGAGCTCGCGATGGACTTCGGCGACCGGATCACAGGCCTGCAGTCCGGCCGCGTCGTGCTCGACCGCGCGACGAGCCGGCTGAGCCGCGAGGACGTCTTCGAGATCTACACGGCCGTCTCGGCGCCCGAGGCCGTCGAGGCCGGCGCGGCGAAGGTCTGACGATGACGACGATCGTCCCCGTCGAAACCTCCTCGGGCGAGCGCCCGGGCCTGCCCGTTCCCCGCCGCCCCGCGCCGAAGTTCCGCGTCGTCGCGGTCTGGGGCGTCATGCTCGCGCTGCTCGCGGGCGGAGTATGGTCGTTCGTCGAGCTCGAGATCGGCATCTCGGCGCTCGTCACGGGATTCGAGAACGCCGCGAGCTTCATCTCGCGCATGTTCCCGCTCGACTTCCCGCCCGCAGCCGAGCTCGTCGCGCTCACGCTCGAGACGCTCGCGATCGTCACGGTCGCGACGGCGCTCGCTGTCGTGCTGAGCCTCCCGGTCGCGCTCTTCGCCGCGAGCAACACGACGCGCAACCGCTGGACCGGCGGCGCCGCGCGCACGTTCATCGTGCTCATGCGCGCGATCCCCGATCTCGTGCTCGCGATCATCTTCTTCCGCCTCTTCGGGCTCGGCGCCGTGCCGGGCATCCTCGCGATGGGCCTGCACTCGATCGGCATGATCGGCAAGCTCTACGCCGACGCGATCGAGGAGCTCGACCGCGGCCCCGTCGAGGCGCTGCGGGCCGCCGGCGCGTCTCGGTGGCAGCAGATCTGGTCGGGCATCATCCCGCCGCTCATGCCGCAGATCATCGCGACGGCGCTGCACCGCTTCGACATCAACCTGCGCACGTCGGTCATCCTCGGCTACGTCGGCGTCGGCGGCATCGGCCTCGCGATGTCCGAGGCGCTCAACACGATGAACTACCAGCGCGGCATGGCGCTCGCGCTCGTCGTGCTCGTGCTGTGCGTCGTCGTCGAGCTCATCTCGGGCGCGATCCGCACGGCGCTTCTCGGGCGCGTGAACGGGCGCCGCCGCGGGATCCTCGGCCTGCTCGACCGTATGAGCGACGGGTGGGTCACGAAGCCGACCGCGACGCACGAGGTGCAGCGCGACGGCAAGGGACGCATCCGCACCGCGCCGCCGTGGGACGCCGACCGGATCCGCCGGTTCCTCGGCATCACGGTCACGCTCCTGATCGTCGCGATCGCCGTCGCGGGCAGCGACATCGATCCGGCCGCCCTCGTGACGGGCCTCGTCGACATCCCGCAGACGCTCGCGATGTTCTTCCCGCCGTCTGACGGCGACATGCTCGACCTGCTGCTCGAGGGCATGCTCTCGACCGTGCAGATCGGCCTCGCGGCGACGCTCATCGGCGTCGTGCTCGCGCTGCCGATCGGATCGCTCGCGGCGCGCAACGTCGCCCCGAACGCCGCGACCGCGAACGTGTTCCGCACCCTCATCGTCGCCGTGCGCGCCTTCCCCGAGCTGATCCTCGCGATCATCTTCATCGTCATGATGGGGCTCGGCGCTGTGCCGGGAGCGCTCGCCCTCGGCATCGGCTCGGTCGGCCTGCTCGGCAAGCTCGTCGCCGACTCGCTCGAGGAGACCGACGTGCGGGTGCAGGACGCCGTGCGGGCGGGCGGCGCGACGCGCCTGCAGGTGTACGCCTCGGCGACTCTGCGCCAGGTGCTGCCGGCGTTCGTCGCACACGTGCTGTACCAGCTCGACGTGAACGTGCGCGCCGCGACGCTGCTCGGCATCGTCGGCGCGGGCGGCATCGGCTTCTACCTGCTGCAGGCCAACCGCGTCATGCAGTTCGACGTCGTGACGTTCATCATCCTCATGATCCTCGCCGTGGTGCTCGTGCTCGAGGCCATCTCGGCGTGGGTGCGCCGGGTCGTCATCTGACCGCCGACCGCGCGACAAGTCACGCGCGGTTTCCGAATCGGTTCACCGTTCGTTCACGCGCGGGGCGTGCCGGGGTCATCTCGGCCCGCGAGCCTTGCGGCATGACAGTTCAGCAGCGGGATCCTGCCGACCGGCAGCGCACCGCGCGCGTGCTCGCGGGGGCGTCGCAGGCCGAGCTCGCCGACCTCTGGCGCGAGTGGCCCGACCGCCCCGACGTCGAGTACGTGCGCGGGCCCGAGCAGGGCCTCGTCATGGTGCAGGCGCGCGCGGGCGGCCGCGGCGACCGCTTCCACCTGGGCGAGGCGACCGTGACGCGCGCGACCGTCGCCGTGCGCTCGGGCGGCGGCGAGTCGCTCGGCACGGCGTACGTGCTCGGCAGCCGCCCGGAGCACGCGGCGCTCGCCGCGATCTTCGACGGCATGCTCGGATCCGCGGCGCGCGATCGCGTGCTCACGGGCGTCATCGACGTGCTCGAGCGTCGCCAGGGCGAGCGCGACGCCGAGCGGCGATCCGACGCGCGCAGCACGGTCGTGGACTTCTTCACGGTCGCCCGAGAGAACGACGGATCCGACGACGAGGACGACGAATGACCGACGCCGCAATCCTGACGCCGGGGTTCCAGAGTCCCGTGCACGACGCGCAGCGCGTGTTCCGCGCCGTGCTCGACGCCCTGTCCCGCCCCCTCCTGCCGCAGCGGATCGAGGTCGTGCTCGCCCCGCCCGCGCCGCTGTCGCGCGAGGTCGGCGCGATTGTGCTCGCGCTGTGCGACGAGCAGACGCCGCTGTGGCTCGACGAGGCGCTGCGCCAGCGCGGCGACGTCGAGGCGTGGATTCGCTTCCACACGGGCGCGCGCATCGTCGACGACCCGTCGCGCGCGCTGTTCTGCGTCGCGAGCTGCCCCTCCGCCGTGCCGCCGTTCGACGCCCTCGAGAAGGGCACGGACGAGGAGCCGCACCTGTCCGCGACGGTTGTGATCGACGCGACCGACGCGCGCCCCACGGCCGACGTCGTCGCGACGGGCCCCGGCATCGACGGATCCCTCACGTGGGACGGCGCGGGCGCGTCGGCCCACTTCCTCGAGGCGCGTCGCGCGAACGCCGCGCTGTTCCCGCGCGGCGTCGACGTGATCCTCGCGGGCCGCGGCGTGGTCCGCGGGCTGCCGCGCACGACGATCCTCACCCCGGAGGAGGAGGCCTGATGTACGTCGCAGTCAAGGGAGGCGAGCAGGCGATCGCGAACGCGCACGCCCTGCTCGCGAAGCGCGGGGCTGGATCCGGGGAGGATCGCGTCGCGACCGAACAGGTGCGCGAGCAGCTGGGCGTGCTCGTCGCGCGCGTCATGAACGAGGGCTCGCTCTACGACCCCGACCTCGCCGCGAAGGCGATCCTGCAGGCGCAGGGCGACGTGCTCGAGGCCGTCACGCTGCTGCGCTCGTACCGCACGACGCTGCCCCGCTTCGGCGTGACGCGGCCGATCGACACGGGATCCCTGCCGCCCGAGCGGCGCGTGTCGGCGACGTTCAAAGACGTCCCGGGCGGCCAGCAGCTGGGCGCGACCTTCGACTACACGCACCGCCTGCTCGCGGACGAGCTCACGACGCCCGACATCCCGGCGCCGGACACCGAGGCGGACGAGGCGGCGATGCCGCGCGTGACGGATCTGCTGGGCCGCGGCGCGCTCGTCGAGCCCGACCACCCCGACGACTGGGGCGACCCGGATCCCGGCGACCTCACGCGCGAGCCGACGACCTTCCCGATGACGCGCGCCGAGCGGCTGCAGGCCCTCGCGCGGGGCGACGAGGGCTTCCTGCTCTCGCTCGGGTACTCGACGCAGCGCGGATTCGGCAACACCCACCCCTTCGTGGGCGAGGTGCGCGTCGGCGAGGTCGAGGTCGTCTTCGACGCCCCCGAAATCGGCCACGAGGTGCCGATCGGCCGCATCGAGATCACCGAGTGCCAGATGGTGAACCAGTTCGTGGGATCGGCGGACCGACCCCCGCAGTTCACGCGCGGCTACGGCCTCGCGTTCGGCCGGGCCGAGCGCAAGGCCATGTCGATGTCGCTCGTCGACCGCGCGCTGCGCCGAGACGAGTTCGGCGAGCGCGAGGTGAGCCCCGCGCAGGACGAGGAGTTCGTCATCGCCCACAGCGACAACGTGCAGGCGGCGGGCTTCGTCGAGCACCTCAAGCTGCCCCACTACGTCGACTTCCAGGCCGAGCTCGTGCTCATCCGCCAGCTCGGCGCCGAGTTCGAAGCCCGCCGTGCCCCCGAGAAGGAGAGCGCCCATGGATGAGCCGCGCATCGTCTACAACGAGGGCTACCTCGACGAGCAGACCAAGCGCGTTGTGCGCCGCGCGCTGCTGAAGGGCGTCGCGATCCCCGGGTTCCAGGTGCCCTTCGCGTCGCGCGAGGTGCCCATGCCGCGCGGCTGGGGCACGGGCGGCGTGCAGGTGACGGCGTCGATCATCGGCCCGAGCGACCGCCTCAAGGTCATCGACCAGGGCGCCGACGACACGACGAACGCCGTGTCGATCCGCCAGTTCTTCGAGCGCGTCGCGGGGTCGGCGTCGACGACCAGCACCGACCAGGCCACGATCATCCAGACGCGGCACCGGATCCCCGAGACGCCGCTCACGCCCGGCCAGACGATCGTCTACCAGGTGCCGATCCCCGAGCCGCTGCGGTTCCTCGAGCCGCGCGAGACAGAGACACGCAGGCTCCACGCGCTCGAGGAGTACGGCCTGATGTTCGTCAAGCTCTACGAGGACATCGCGCGGTACGGCCACATCGCGAAGACGTACGACTACCCCGTGCTCGTGAACGGGCGGTACGTGACGGCGCCCTCGCCGATCCCCAGCTTCGACAACCCCAAGATGCACATGAGCCCCGCGCTGCAGCTGTTCGGCGCGGGTCGGGAGAAGCGCATCTACGCGATCCCGCCGTACACGTCGGTCGAGAGCCTCGGCTTCGAGGACTTCCCGTTCGAGCCGCAGCGCTTCGAGCGCCCGTGCGACATCTGCGGATCCGAGGGCGTGTACCTCGACGAGGTCGTGACCGACGACGCGGGCGGCGCCATGTTCGTCTGCAGCGACACCGACCACTGCGAGCGCGCCGCCGCCCGCACCCCGAAGGAGACCGCATGACCTCCGCGACACCGCTCCTCAGCGTCACGGACGCCGGCCACCGCTACGGCGACCGGTTCGGCTGCCGCGGCGTGAGCTTCGACCTGTGGCCCGGCGAGGTGCTCGCCGTCGTCGGCGAGTCGGGATCCGGCAAGTCGACGCTGCTCGGCATGCTCTCTCAGCGGCTGACGATCGACGAGGGATCCGCGCGCTACGCGGGATCCGACGGCGAGGCCCGCGACCTGTCGGCGCTCAGCGAGCGCGACGTGCGCCGCCTGTGGCGCACCGAGTGGGGCTTCGTGCACCAGAACGCGGCCGACGGCCTGCGCATGCACGTCTCGGCGGGCGGCAACGTGGGCGAGCCGCTCATGGCGAACGGCTGGCGCCACTACGGGCGGATCCGCGAGCGCGCGGCCGACTGGCTCGAGCGCGTCGAGATCCCCGCCGACCGCATGGACGACACCCCCGCGACCTTCTCGGGCGGCATGCGCCAGCGCGTGCAGATCGCGCGCAACCTCGTGTTCGGCCCGCGCCTCGTCTTCATGGACGAGCCGACGAGCGGCCTCGACGTGTCGGTGCAGGCGCGCCTGCTCGACCTCATCCGCTCGCTCGTGGCCGACCTCGGGCTCGCCGTCGTCGTCGTGACGCACGACCTCGCGGTCGCGCGCCTCATCTCGCACCGCACGGTCGTCATGAAGGACGGCCGCGTCATCGAGCAGGGGCTCACCGACCGCGTGCTCGACGACCCCCAGGCCGCCTACACGCAGCTGCTCGTCTCCTCGATCCTGAAGGGCTGACATGACCCGCGACACCGCAGTGCTCTCCGTCGAGGGCGTCGACAAGACCTTCACCCTGCACCTGCAGGGATCCCAGGTGCTGCCCGTGCTGCGCGGCGTGACCTTCGCCGTGCCGCGCGGGACGTGCGTCGTGCTCGGCGGCGAGTCGGGCGCGGGCAAGAGCACGATCATGAAGATGGTGTTCGGCAGCTACCTCGCCGACAGCGGCCGGATCCTGCTCGACGCCGCGGGCCGCGTCGTCGACCTCGCGACGGCCGCGCCGCGCGAGGTGCTCGCGGCGCGGCGCGACGCGATGGGCTACGTCAGCCAGTTCCTGAGCGCCGTGCCCCGCGTCGCCGCGATCGACGTCGTCGCCGAGCCGCTCGTCGAGCGCGGATCCGCCCGCGACGCGGCCCGCGAGCGCGCGGGCGAGCTGCTTGAGCGGCTCAGCATCCCCGAGCGGCTGTGGCAGCTACCGCCCGCGACCTTCTCGGGCGGCGAGCAGCAGCGCGTCAACATCGCGCGGGGCTTCGCGGCCGAGCGGCCGCTCATGCTGCTCGACGAGCCGACCGCGTCGCTCGACGCGCGCAACCGCGCCGTCGTCGTCGACATGATCCGCGAGCGCCTGCGGGCGGGCACCGGCATGCTCGCGATCTGCCACGACGCCGAGGTGCGCGACGCGATCGCCGACACGGTCGTCGACGTCGGCGCCTTCGCCCCCGCGCGCGAGAGGGTGGCGGCGTGACGAGATACGCGATCTACGCAGTGCCCGGCGCGGGCCCCGACGCGCCCGTCGAGGCACGCCGGGTCCGCGACGCCGTCGAGCGCTGGTACGCGCGCGAGGGCGCGCAGACGATCACGACGGATCCGCGCCGCTACGGGTTCCACGCGACGCTCAAGGCGCCCTTCCGGCTCGCGGAGGGCCGCACGGAGCAGGAGCTCCTCGACGCGGTGCGGGACTTCGCGGCGTCGCGCGAGCGGGTCGTGATCCCGAGCATCGCGCCGGCCGCGATCGGCCGCTTCCGTGCGCTCGTACCGGCCAAGCCCGCGCGAGACGCCGAGGCGCTCGCCGCCTCGATCGTCCGAGCATTCGAGCCGTTCCGCGCGCCGCTCACGGCGGCGGACCGTGCGAGGCGGCGCCCCGAGCGGCTCACGCCGCGGCAGGTCGAGCTGCTTGACGCGTTCGGCTACCCGTACGTGCTCGACGAGTTCCGCCTGCACATGACGCTGACCGATCCGCTCGACCCCGCGCGCTGCGAGGCGATCGACGAGGCGATCGCGACGCACTTCGCGGGCGTAACAGGATCCGACGTGCCGCTCACGGCGCTCACGGTCGTGACAGAGCCCGCACCCGGCGCCCCGTTCGCGCACATCGACAGCTTTCCCCTGGGCACGAAGGAGCCTTCCGCATGACAGACGAGACGATCCTGCGCGGCGCGCGCATCGTGCTGGCCGACGAGGTGATCGACGGATCCGTGCGCGTCGTCGACGGCCGCATCGACCGTATCGATGAGGGCCCGTCCTCGCTCGGCGAGGACCTCGCGGGCGACTACCTGCTGCCGGGCCTCGTCGAGCTGCACACTGACCAGGTCGAGTCGCACTTCCAGCCGCGGCCGCAGCGGTTCTGGGATCCGATCCCCGCCGTCGTCTCGCACGACGCGCAGATGGCGGCGTCGGGCGTGACGACGGTCTTCGACGCGCTGCGGATCGGATCCGGCCCCGGCGAGAACCGCCTCGCCTCGCGCGCCGCAACGCTCGTCGGCGCGCTCGTGCAGGCCGCCGACAGCGGGATCCTGCGCGCCGATCACTACGTGCACCTGCGCTGCGAGGTCGCGACACCCGACGTCGTCGACGTGTTCGACGCGATCGGCGAGCACGACCGCGTGCGCATGGTGTCGCTCATGGACCACACGCCGGGCCAGCGGCAGTACGCCGACATCGAGGCGTTCCGCACCTACATGGTCGGCAAGCACAACATGAGCGCGGCGCAGTTCGACGCGCACGTCGCCGAGCTGCACGAGCTGTCGGCCGCGTACGCCGACGCGCACCGCAAGGAGATGGCGAAGCGGGCCCGCGAGCGCGGCCTGCGGGTCGCGGCGCACGACGACGCGACGCAGGCGCACGTCGACGAGTCGTCGGCCCTCGGCGTGCACATCTCGGAGTTCCCGACGACGGTCGAGGCGGCGCACGCCGCACGCCGCGCGGGGCAGCTCATCGTCATGGGCGCGCCCAACATCGTGCGCGGCGGCTCGCACTCGGGCAACGTCGCGGCCGTCGACCTGCTCGAGGCGGGCGTGCTCGACATCCTCTCGAGCGACTACGTGCCCGCGAGCCCGCTGCAGGCCGTGTTCCGGCTCTTCGGCGAGGGCCGCGTGACGCTGCCCGAGGCGTCCGCGCTCGTGAGCGCCAACCCCGCCCGGGCCGCGGGCCTCGATGACCGCGGCGTCATCGCGCGCGGCGCGCGCGCCGACCTCGTGCGCGTGGCCCCGTACGACACCGGAGCAGGCGCGCCCGTGCCGATCGTGCGCGGCGTGTGGCGCGAGGGGATCCGGGTCGCATGACGGGCTCCTTCGTCGCGGTCGCAGGTCCGAGCGGATCCGGCAAGGACACGCTCATCGCCTGGGCGCGCGAGGCGCTCGGGGAGCGCGGCGACGTCGTGTTCCCGCGCCGCGCGATCACGCGCCCGTCGGGTCCGGGGGAGGACCACGAGCCGCTCTCGGACGACGAGTTCGCCGCCGTCGAGCGCGCGGGCGGCTTCGCGCTCACGTGGGGCGCCCACGGCCTGCGCTACGGGATCCCCGCCGCCGTCCGCGACGACCTCGCGCGCGGCGCGGTCGTCGTCGCGAACGTGTCGCGCGGATCCCTCGCCGACGTGCGCGAGCGCTTCGACCGCGCCGTCGTCGTGCACGTGACGGTGTCGCCCGAGGTGCGCCTCGAGCGGATCCTCGCCCGCGGCCGAGAGGACCGCGCGCAGGCCGAGGCGCGCATCGCTCGCGTCGCGCCGCCCGTCGAGGGCGCGATCGAGATCCGCAACGACGGATCCGTCGCCGACGGCGGCGCCCAGCTGCGCGACGTGCTCGAGGCCGAGTGCGACCGGCTGGTCGGGGTGCGCTGAGCGCTCAGCGCCCGCGGGGGTCCGGCAGCGTGGGGATCGCGGCGAGGAGGCGCTTCGTGTACTCCTCGCGGGGGTGGCGGAGGACCTCGCTCGTGGGGCCGCGCTCGACGATGCGGCCCTCCGACATCACGACCGCGTCGTCGCAGAGGTGCTGCACGACGCCGAGGTCGTGGCTCACCATCACGAGCGTCATGCCGTGGTCGCGGCCGAGCTCGCGCAGCAGCTCGAGGATCTGCGCGCGCACCGTCACATCGAGCGCCGACAGCGGCTCGTCGCCGACGAGGACCTGGGGGCCGTGCACGATCGCGCGGGCGAGCGCGATGCGCTGGCGCTGACCGCCCGAGAATTCGTGCGGGAAGCGCTCCGCCGCGTCAGCGTCGAGGCCGACCCGCGCGAGCGTCTCGCACACGCGCGCCCGGCGGTCGCCGCCGATGCCGAGCGCCCACAGGGGCTCGCCGACGATCCGCCCCACGTTCATGCGCGGGTCGAGCGAGCCGTAGGGATCCTGCAGCACGATGCCCGTCGCGCGGCGCAGCCAGTGCAGTTCGCGCGCGCGGGCGCCCGCGTCGACGGCGCGCCCGCCGACCTCGACGACGCCCGTCGTGGGGGCGTCGAGGCCGAGCAGCAGGCGCACGAGCGTCGACTTGCCCGAGCCCGACTCGCCGATGATGCCGAGCGAGCGCCCGCGGCGCACCTCGAGGTCGGTCGGGTGCAGCGCGGTCGTCTCGCCGCGCGGCGCGAACAGGGTGCGGCGGGGAAGCGGGTGGGTGCGCGAGACGCCGCGCGCCTGGATGATGACCTCACTCATCGGATCCTCCCGGGCGCCACAGCGTCGCGGTCGCGTCGCGCAGCAGCCCCTGCGTGACGGGGTGGGCGGGCGCCGTGAGCAGCGCCCTGACCTCGCCCTCCTCGACGACGCGCCCGCGTTCGAGCACGACGGCGCGGTCGGCGACCTGCGCGAGCACGGCGAGGTCGTGCGTGATGAACAGCAGCGACATGCCCCGGTCCGCGACGAGGCCGCGCAGCAGCTCGAGTACCTCGGCCTGGATCGTCACATCGAGCGCCGTCGTCGGCTCGTCGGCGATCAGCAGGTCGGGGTCGCACGCGAGCGCCATGGCGGTCGCGACGCGCTGGCGCTGGCCGCCCGAGAGCTGATGCGGATAGCGCGCGACGATCGCCTCCGGATCTGGCAGCGACACGGTGCGCGCGAGCTCGACGGCGCGCGCGGCCGCCGCCTTCCGCGAGGCGCCGCGATGGATCCGGATGGGCTCGACCATCTGCCGCCCGACCGTGCGGATCGGGTTGAGCGCGGTCTGTGGCTCCTGGAACACCATGCCGATCTCGTCGCCGCGCACCTTCGCGAGGTCGCGGTCGCGCAGGCCGACGAGCTCGCGGCCGTTCCAGCGGATCGATCCCGAGACCTCGGCGCCGTCCGGCAGCAGCCCGAGGATCGCGAGCGCCGTGAGCGACTTGCCGGATCCGGATTCGCCGATGAGGCCCACGCGCGCGCCGTCGGGGACGGCGAACGAGACGCCGTCGACGACGCGGCGGCCCGCGATGTCGATCGTGAGATCCGAGACCTCGAGGCTCATGCGACCACCCCCGGCGTGTGGGTCTGCGGGCGGCGGCCGCCGCGGGCGAGGACGGGATCCGTCGCCTCGCGCAGCGCGTCGCCGAGCAGGTTGAGCGAGAACACGGCCGCCGTGATCGCGAGCCCCGGCCAGAGCACGCTGAGCGGGTGGATCGCGATGTAGTCCTGCAGCTCGCTGAGCAGCAGCCCCCAGCTCGGCTGCGTCACGGGCGCGCCGAATCCCAGGTACGACAGGCCCGCCTCCGCGAGCACGGCCGCCGCCATCGACCACGACAGCTGCACGATGAACACGGGCGCGACGTTCGGCAGCAGGTGGCGCGAGAGGATCTGCCCGCGCGACAGACCAGAGGCGCGCGCCGCGAGCACGAAGTCGGCGCGGCCGACGCGGCGCAGCTCGCCGCGCGCGACGCGGGCGATGTTCACGCCGTACCCGATGCCGACGCTCCACACGACGACCCAGAGGGATCCGCCCCACACGGCCGAGATCATCATGGCGATCAGCAGCACGGGGAAGGCGATGAGGATGTCGACGAGCACCGCGACGGCCTCGCGCACGGGGCGGGCCGTGAGCGCGCCGAGCGAGGCGAGCAGCACGCCGACGGCGGTCGCGACGAGGCCCGCGCCGAGGGCGACGACGACCGTGATCTGCGACCCGGCCATGAGCAGCGAGAGGATGTCGCGCCCCGTGCCGTCCGTGCCGAGCAGGTGCGGCCAGCTCGGGCCGAGCCACGCCGCGTACGCGTCGGCGCGGCGCGGGCTGAACGGTGTCCAGACGAGCGAGACGAGCGCCGTGAGGCCGATGAGCGCGACGACCGCGAGCGCGACGCGCCCCACGGGGATCCGCAGCAGGCGGGTGAGCCAGCTCATGCGCGCTCCCTCTGTCTCGGGTCGAGCGCGTGGTGCACGAGATCGACGACGAAGCCGATGACGAGCACGAAGCCCGTCAGCACGAGCAGCTCGCCCTGCACCTTCACGAGGTCGCGCGCGCCGACGTCGGTCACGAGCATGCGGCCGATGCCCGGCAGCGTGAAGACCTGCTCGATGACGACGGCGCCGACGAGGATGCCCGCGATTTGCAGCCCCAGCACCGTGATGACCGACAGGCCGACCGACGGCAGGCCGTGACGGATGAGCGCCTGCGCGCGCGTGAGGCCCTTCGCCGCGGCCGTACGCACGAAGTCCTCGCCCGTCGCCTGCAGCGTCGCGCTGCGCACGAAGCGCATGAGCATGGCCCCCTCGACGACGCCGATCGTGACGGCGGGCAGGACGAGGGCGCGCAGCGCGGCGGCGGGATCGTGCCAGCCCGCGCGCGGGAAGCCCTGCGCCGGCAGCCAGCCGAGCAGCACGGCGAAGACGACCGCGAGCATGAGGCCGGCCCAGACGACGGGCACGGCCGCGAGCAGCTGTGCGCCCACGCTGAGCGCCGTGCCTGACGCCCGCCCGCGGCGCACGGCGCTCAGGATGCCGAGCGGCACGGCGATGACGATCGCGATCGCGAGTGCCATGACGCCGAGCGGAATCGTCACCTGCGCCTTCTGCGCGAGCTCGGAGGCGACCGAGCTGCCCGTGATCATCGACGAGCCGAGGTCGCCCGTGAGCACGCCGCCCATCCACCCGAGGTACTGCAGCGCCACGGGGCGGTCGAGGCCGAGATCGGTTCGGATCGCGGCCACCTGCGCGGGCGTGCCCTCCGTGCCGGCGATCATTTGCGCGACGTCGCCCGGCAGGATCCGGAGCGTCGCGAAGATGAGCACGCTCGCGACGACGAGCCCCAGCGCGAGGAACAGGATCCTCGTGACGGCGTAGCGGATCACGGTGCGGCGGGCCTCAGAACGACGAGACCGTCACGCCTGCGAGATCGAGGCGGGTGCTCGTGGCGTCGATGGGGAAGCCCTCGACGCCGGGAGCCACCGCGACGATGTCGCTGCGGGTGTAGAGCCAGTCGGCGGGGTGCTGCTCGGCGACGAGGCGCGCGGCCTCGGCGAGGAGCGACGCGGACGCCTGGGCGTCGGTCTCTCGCATCGCCTCGTCGTACAGCGAGCGCACCTCCTCGAGCGCCTCGGGGTCGCGCAGCGCGTAGTAGTAGTCGGGGTCCGACCAGGTCTGGAAGTCGCGGGGCTCGACGTGGTTGACGTAGCTCAGCTCGTAGTCGTGGTTCGTGTAGACGTCCTGCAGCCAGGTCGAGAACTCGACGGGCTCGACCGTGAGGGTCACGCCGATGTCGTCGAACATCGACACGAGCAGCGTCGACACCTTCGTGCTGTATGCGCTCGGGATCGTGAGCTCGAGCTCGAGGTCCTCGGCGCCGGCGTCCGCGAGCAGCTCACGGGCGCGCTCGGGGTCGAACTCGATCGTGTCCGAGAGATCCTCGTAGCCGGGGTCGAGCACGGGGATCGGCCCGAACTGCGTCTCGCCCGCGCCGACGGCCTCGAGGATCGCATCGTGGTCGATCGCGAGCCGCAGCGCCTCGCGCACGCGCACGTCGTCGAGGGGCTCGGCGTTCTGGTTGAAGGCGAGGATGAACTTGTCGGTCGTCTCGCCCTCGGTCAGCTCGAACATGTCCTCGAGCTGCGGGGCGAGGTCCGACTCGACGGCCGTGACGACGTCGAGGGATCCGTCGAGGCCCGCGTTCACGAGCGCGGTCGCCTCGGGGATGTACGTGAGCACGACCTCGGCGACGCCGGCGGGGTCGCCCCAGTAGTCGTCGTTGCGCGTGAGCGTGATGCTGTCGCCCTGCGTCCAGCTCTCGAGGGCGAACGGACCCGTGCCGTTCGCATCGGTCTGCAGGTTCGTGTCGTCCTCGGAGTCGAACACGAGGCCTGCGGGGCCCGTGAGCGTGAAGAGGAAGTTCTGATTCGGCTCGGTGAGCGTGATCTCGACCGTGTGGTCGTCGGGTGCCGTCACGGCGTCGATCACCTGCAGGTCGGCGTACCCGGTCGTCGACTCGTCGCCGCGGGTCTCGTCGAGCGACGCGACGACGTCGTCGGCCGTGAACTCGGACCCGTCGTGGAAGGTGACGCCCTCCTGCAGTGTGAACGTGTAGGTGAGCCCGTCGGTCGACACCTCCCAGTCGGCCGCGAGCGCCGGGGCGATCTCGGATCCGTCGCCGCGCGTGACGAGGCCCTGGTAGACGTTGTCGATGAGGGCCTGCTCGAGCGCCGCGCCGGCCGTGCGCCGGATGTCGAGGTTGGTCGGCTCGAGCACGAGGCCCACGCGCAGCGTCGCGTCGGGGTCGGGCTCGCCCGTCGGCTCGGACGAGCCGCCCGCCGAGCAGGACGCGAGGACGAGCGACGCCGCGGCGACGGCCACTGCGGCGACGCGGCCGCAGGGCGGGAACGACGATGAGGACATGAGGATCCCTTCGGGAGGTCCGTCAGGTGCGGGGGACTGCGGGGCGGATGAGGCCGGCGAGCTCGAGGTACGCGGTCTCCTGGACGTTGTGGCTCGACGCGACCGGATGGACGGCGTCGCCGGGGCGCGCGGCGCGGAAGGCGTCGACGTCCGCGCGGGAGAGGAAGCCGTGTTCGGCGGCGACGAGGTCGATCGGCGCGGCCGCGGCCTCGAGCGCCCGGCGCGCGGCATCGGCGTCGGGCGCCGCGGTGCGCGCGTCGGGCGCCAAGGGCGACATAATCCGCGCCATGTGGTGCTTCCACTCGACGCGGCCGTCGGGGCGGGTGCGCGTGTTGAGCTCGACGCTGCGCCGCGCCTTCTCACGCGCGCCGCCGAGGCCGAAGGCTCCCGCGTGATCCAGCACGTCGTCGATCGAGTCGAAGTCGAGCCGCTCGTAGAAGCGCGCGAGCTGCGCGGATCCGTCGGCGCCAGCGCCCGGCAGGATGTCGACGAGCACGATGCGCGCGACGAGGTCGGGTCGCGACGCCGCGACGTGCAGCGCGGTGAGGCCGCCGAGCGAGTGCCCGACGAGTGCGACGGGCTCGGCGGCCCACGACTCGATCGCGCGGGCGACGTCGGGCGCGAGGCGCGCGGGGTCGTAGTCGGCGTCGTCGCGCCAGCTTGAGTCGCCGTGGCCCGGCAGGTCGAGCGCGAGCGCGGGCAGTCCGAGCGCGAGGACCGTGCGATCCCACGTGTGGGCGTTGAGCCCGGCGCCGTGCGCGAAGACGACGCGCGGCGCCTCGTCGCCGAAGCGCAGGGCCGACAGTGTGCGGGCGTCGTCGAGCGCGAGGGACACGCGCTCGGCGCGCTGGAGGGGGACGCCCAGTTCGGCGGCCTCGGCGTCGAGGTGCGAGAACTCGCCTCTTGCGGCGTGCATCGTGGTCACGGGGATCCTTGCGGAGGGGGAGCTCGAGGTGTTCGAGATGCCCCCATTGTGGGGCCGAAACGGCGCGCGCGAGAAATCGGCTCGAGAAGTGCTAAACCTAAGACGCCAAAATTGCGCGTAACGGTGAATGTCTGTGAAGCGCGCTTGGCAGCATGATCCCGACTCGGTTCTGCGCAGGAATCGGTAGTGTGCGAGGCATGACTGAGCAGCGCGTGCACCTCGCCCGTTCCGCGATGAACGCCTACCGATCGCTCGAGGCCTTCTCGAAGGAGGTCGGCAAGGTGTGTCAGGAGGGAGGCGTCGACGACCGAATGAGGGAGCTCGTGCAGCTGCGGTGCTCCCAGATCAACGGATGCGCCTATTGCATGCGCGTGCACGTGCAGCGCGCGGAGCGCGCGGGCGTGACGATGGACGAGCTCGG
>JAJUIM010000252.1 GCA_029267645.1 Microbacterium sp. | reverse complement strand
TCCGTCGCCGCGCGAGCGGGCGGAGGAGATCGTCGCGGGCATGTCGCTCGAGGACCGCGCGGCGACCGTCGTCATGGGCACGGCGCCCGGCGCGGAGCCGGACGCCCTCGCCGACTACATCGCCTCTGGGCCGCGCGGGCTCATCCTCATGGGCGCGAACGTCCCGCCCGACGAGGCGGGCCTGCGCGCCGTGACCGACGCCGTCGGGGCAGCGGCGGATCCCGCGCCGCTCATCGGCATCGACCAGGAGGGCGGCGACGTCTCGCGCCTGCCGTGGGACGACCTGCCGTCGGCGCGCGACCTCAAGGGCGCGGACGCCTCGGCGATCGAGGACGCCTTCGCATCGCGCGGCGAGCTGCTCGCCGCGGCGGGCGTCACGGTCAACTTCGGCGTCGTCGCCGACGTGCCGCGCAGCGACGGATCCTTCATCTTCTCGCGCGCGTTCGGCACGGATCCCCGCGCGGTGGGCGACGCCGTCGCCGCAGCCGTGCGCGGCGAGGGCGACCGCGTGCACACGACGCTGAAGCATTTCCCGGGCCACGGCGCGGCCGAGGGCGACTCGCACCACGCGATCCCCGAGACCGACATCTCCTACGACGCATGGCGCGAGGCCGACGCCGTGCCGTTCGAAGCGGGAATCGACGCGGGCGCCGAGCTCGTCATGACGGGTCACCTGCGCTTCACGGCCGTCGACGACGCACCCGCCTCGCTCTCGCCCGAGTGGTATCGCATCCTGCGAGAGGACCTCGGCTTCTCAGGCGTCGCCGTCACGGACGACCTCGGCATGCTGCTCTCGTCGGGGGATCCCGCCTACGGCGACACGGCCGCGAACGGCGTCGCCGCGCTCCGGGCCGGCGCCGACCTCCTGCTCGTCGTCGCGGGATCCGACGCAGGCACGGCGCCCGCCGTCATCGACGCGATCGCGGCCGCGGTCGAGGCCGGCGAGCTGCCGCAGGCGCGCCTCGACGAGGCCGCCGCGCGCGTGATCGCGCTCGGCCTCGACGACTGATCGCCGATCAGACGCGTCGGAACTCGGGCCGCCCGGATCCGGGGCGCTGGTGCGAGACGACGGCTCCCTTCGCCACCTCGAGCGTCGGATAGGCGCCGATCTCGCCGCGATCCGGGATCGCGACGCGGAACTCGTCGCCTACGTGGCGGATCATCCCCACGACGCCCGCGGGGCCGTAGGCCACCCACCGCATGTCGGTCTGCGTTGTCGTGCTCATCGTGATTCTCCTTCGAACCGATCGCGTGACTGCCGCGTAGCCATACGGTACGCCCGGGCGCGAGACAATGGAAGCGTGGGCAGACAGGACGGAACGGGGCGGCTCGTCTCGCGCGACGGCGCGGACGACACGGGCGCGCACATCCTGCACGTCGACATGGACGCGTTCTATGTCGCGGTCGAGACGCTCGCCGACCCGTCGCTCGCGGGCAAGCCCGTCGTGATCGCGCATCGGGACGGCCGCTCTGTCGTCTCGAGCGCCTCGTATGAGGCGCGCCGCTACGGCGTGCGCAGCGCCATGCCGCTCGCCCTCGCGCTGCGCCGCTGCCCGCAGGCCATCGTCGTGCCGCCGACCTTCGAGCGCTACCGCGAGGTGTCGGCGCGCGTCATGGACGTCTTCCGCAGCATCACGCCGCTCGTCGAGCCGCTCTCGATCGACGAGGCGTTCCTCGACGTCGCGGGGGCGCGCCGCCTCTGGGGATCCCCGGGCGCGATCGCGACGCTCATCCGCAGGCGCGTGCGCGACGAGATCGGCATCACGTGCAGCGTGGGCGCCGCCGCGACGAAGCACGTTGCGAAGATGGCCTCGACGGCGTCCAAGCCCGACGGGCTGCTCATCGTCCCCGCCGCGCGGACGCAGGAGTTCCTGGATCCGCGACCGGCGGGATCCATGTGGGGCGTCGGCCCCAAGGCGGCCGACTCGCTCGCGGCGCGAGCGATTCACACGATCCGCGACGTGCGCGAGACGCCCGTCCCGGCGCTCGCGCGCATCGTCGGCGACGCGCAGGCGAGGCGGATCCACGAACTCGCGCACGGCCGCGACGCGCGGGCCGTCGAGACGCAGCGCGTCGAGAAGAGCGTCTCGCACGAGGAGACCTTCCACGAGGACGTCGCGGATCCCGACCTCCTGCGCGCCGAGATCCTGCGGCTCGCAGATCGCGTCGCCGTGCGGCTGCGGCGCGCGGGCGTCGAGGCATCCGGCGTCGCGATCAAACTGCGCTTCAGCGACTTCCAAACGATCACGCGGTCGCAGGCGCTGCCGGATCCGACGGCCGTGGGACAGAGGATCGCGCAGGTCGCGCGCGAGCTGCTCGACGCCGTGGACCTGCGCGCGCCGGTGCGCCTCATCGGCGTGCGCGCGGAGCGGCTGGCGCCCGCCGGGTCGTCGGCCCTCGCGCTGTGGGACGACGACGCGGAGTGGAAGCAGGTCGAGGGCGCGGTCGACCAGCTGGCGGCGAAGTTCGGATCGGGCGCGATCACGCGCGCCGCGTTCCTCGCCTCCGAGCGCCGAGGCCGCCACGTGCCCGCGTACGACAGGCCGCCTGAGAACTCCGACTGACGCGGTACTGTGGACGCATGCCCAACATCGCGATTGAACTCGGCAAGATCAGCGGCAACCTCGGCGTGACGGCGGCCTATGGCGAGCAGCAGGATCTCGACGGCGTCAAGGTGCTGCCGGTCGCCGCGACGTGGTCCGGCTTCGGCGGCGGATCCGATGAGGCCGGCAACGGCGGCGGAGGCGGCGGCGGGTTCTCGCTTCCCGTCGGCGCGTACGTGCGTCGCGGCAGCGAGTTCCGCTTCGCGCCGAACCCCGTGACGCTCCTCGCGGTGCTCACGCCGTTCGTGTGCGTCGCGGGCCGCGCGCTCGGCTACGTCATCAAGTGCCTCAAGAAGAAGCGCTGACCCCACCGCGAACGGCCGCCCTCGACGACGTCGTCGAGGCGGCCGTTCGCGCTGTCCGGGCGGCGGGCTCCGCCCCGCGCGTCGTCGTCGACGGCCGCAGCGGGGCGGGCAAGACGACGGCGGCCCGCGCGATCGCGGACCGGACGGGTGCGAGGCTCGTCTCGCTCGATGAGTTCTATCCCGGGTGGTCGGGGCTCGAGGAGGGCTCGCGCATCGCGGCCGAGCTCGTCGCCCGGCACGCGGCGGGCCTCACGGGCTCGTACCGGCGCTGGGACTGGGATCGCGGCGCCTGGCACAGCGACGCGATCGAGGTGGACCCGCGCGTCGCGCTCGTGATCGAGGGCTGCGGCGCGCTCACGCCCGACACGGCCCG
>JAJUIM010000044.1 GCA_029267645.1 Microbacterium sp. | reverse complement strand
GTCAACGTCGTGCGCGCCGTGCCCGACCTCGTCTACGCGACGATCCTCGTCGCGCTCGTCGGCGTCGGCGCCCTGCCGGGGCTCCTGACGCTGTTCCTCTTCGACCTCGGCATCATCGTCAAGCTCGTCTCCGAGGCGATCGACTCGTCCGAGCACCCCTCGCTCGAGGCCGGCCGCGCGGCGGGCGGCACTCAGCTGCAGCTGAACCGCGCGCTCGCGCTGCCGCAGTCGCTGCCGCTCTTCGCGAACCAGTGGCTGTACGCGCTCGAGCTCAACGTGCGCATCTCAGCGATCCTCGGCATCGTCGGCGCGGGCGGCATCGGTCGCCTGCTCGACGAGCGCTTCGGCTTCTACGCGTACGACGACGTGTCCGTCATCATCCTCGAGATCCTCGTCGTCGTGATCCTCATCGAGGTCTCTTCGAACGCCCTGCGCAGGAGGCTCGTATGACCGCCGCGGCCCTTCCCCCGGCACCCTCCCGCGCGGGCCAGACGGTCTGGACGGTCGTCGTCGGCGCCGTGATCCTCGCGGCGATCGCGTTCCTCGACGTCGACTGGGCGGGGCTCCTCGACCTGCCCCGCGCGACGTGGGAGTACGGCGTGCTCATGTTCGAGCACCCCGACTGGGAGCGCCTGCCGCGCGCCCTGTTCGAGACGTGGCGATCGATCTCGATGGCGTGGCTCGGCGCGCTGCTGTGCGTCGCCGTGTCGATCCCGCTCGGCATGCTCGCGGCGCGCGGCGTCGGCCCGTCGTGGCTGCGGCGGATCCTGCGCGGCGTGTTCGCCGTGATCCGCGCGGTGCCCGAGGTGATCATCGCGCTCATCCTGCTGACCGTCACGGGACTCACGCCGTTCACGGGCGCGCTCGCGCTCGGCATCGCCGGCATCGGCACGCAGGGCAAGTGGGTCTACGAGACGATCGAGTCGCTCGACGACGACGCCGCCGAGGCCGTCGAGGCCGCGGGCGGCGGGCGCCTCGCCGTCGTACGGTGGGCGCTCTGGCCGGCCGCACTGCCGTCGCTCATGTCGTTCGCGCTGTACCGCTTCGAGATCAACATCCGCACGTCGGCCGTGCTCGGCCTCGTCGGCGCGGGCGGCATCGGCAGCATGCTGTCGAACTACACGAACTATCGTGAGTGGTCGACGGTCGGCATGCTGCTGATCGTCGTGATCCTCGCGACGATGCTCATCGACGCGATCTCGGGGCGGATCCGCCGCCTGATCATGGAGGGGGCCGCCGCACGTGGCATGGCACGGAGCACCTGACGCGCCCGCGACGGCGCGGATCCACGCGCTCGCGCCGTCGATGCACGCGGGCGAGCGGCGCGTCGCCGAGGCGATCGCGGCGGACCTCGCGACGACCGTCGAGTCGACGGCACAGGACCTCGCCGACGCGATCGGCGTGGGGCGCGCGACCGTGATCCGCACGGCGCAGACCCTCGGCTACGACGGATACCCGCAGTTGCGCGTCGCGGCCGCGCGCGAGCTCGCGCACGCGGCGCCCGCCGCCGAGGCGGATCCCTCGCTCGTCGGCACGCTGCGCGCGTCGGTCGAGCGCTTCGCCTCGCGCCTCGGCCACGCCGTCTCGGGCATCACGGAGGAGGCGCTCGATGGCGTCATCCGCGCACTCGACGAGGCGGACCGCGTGCTCGTCATCGCGAACGGCCTGAGCTCGCCCCTCGGCCTCGACCTGCAGCTGCGCCTCACGGCCGCGGGCCGCCCCGCCGAGATCGTGCCCGACTCGCTCGCCCAGCGCATCGCAGCGCGGCAGATGTCGCCGCGCGACGTGTGCCTCGTCGTGTCGGGATCCGGCGCGAACGAGGCGTCGCTCGCGGTCGTGCGCGCGGCGCGCGACGCGGGGGCGCGGATCCTCGCCATCACGTCGTTCGCGCGCTCGCCCCTCGCGCTCGAGGCCGACACGGCGCTCATCGTGCCGAGCGTCGGCGAGTCGTTCCGCGACGAGCTGCTGCACACCTCGCGCGCAGCGCTCACGCTCATCATCGAGTCGGTCGTCGACGCGCTCATCGCGCACCGCGGATCCCGCGGGCGAGACGCGCGCGACGCCGTGCTGCGCGAGCTCGGGACCGCGATCAGGGACCCCGAGGGCGACAGCCGGTAGAGTGGGCTTCGAGCGCTCAGCGCTCGTCGTCGCGGCCTGCTCGAGAACACATCTCGCGCCGCACCCCGTGGCGAATCGGATTCGGCGCCCGCCGCGTTCGCCTTCCCGCACCGGATCCGCGCCTCGCGCGATGTCGTCCGGTCATCACCGAGAGACACCCCTATGACCGCTGCCGCCGTGCAGACCCCCTCGTTCGCCGACCTCGGCGTCCCCGCTCCCCTCGTCGACGCGCTCGTCGCCGAGGACCGACCCACCCCGTTCCCGATCCAGACCGCCACGCTGCCGTCGACCCTCGCGGGCCGCGACGTGCTCGGCCGCGGCAAGACCGGATCCGGCAAGACCCTCGCCTTCGCGATCCCGCTCGTCGCGCGCCTCGCGGCCGCCGGCGTGCGCCGCCGCCCCGGCCAGCCCTCGGGCCTCGTGCTCGCGCCGACGCGCGAGCTCGCGACCCAGATCGCGACGGCCGTCGCGCCCCTCGCCCGCGCGCAGGGACTCAACGTCACGACCGTCTTCGGCGGCGTCTCGCAGCGCCCGCAGGAGCAGGCGTTCCAGAAGGGCGTCGACATCGTCGTGGCCTGCCCCGGCCGCCTCGAGGACCTCATCGGCCAGAAGATCGTCTCGCTCGGCGGCGTGCAGGTCACGGTGCTCGACGAGGCCGACCACATGGCCGACCTCGGCTTCCTGCCGGGCGTGACGCGGCTGCTGTCGCAGACGCCGACGGACGGACAGCGCATGCTGTTCTCGGCGACGCTCGACAACGGCGTGGACAAGATCGCGAAGCGCTTCCTGCAGAACCCGATCGAGCACGCGATCGACCCCGCCGACTCCCCCGTCGCCGACATGACCCACCACGTCTTCGAGGCCGAGGATCAGGACGCCAAGAAGGCCCTCATCCGCGAGCTCGCGTCGGGCACGGCCAAGCGCATCCTCTTCTCGCGCACGAAGCACCAGGCCAAGCGCCTCGCGAAGCAGCTCACGGCCGCCGGCATCCCCGCCGTCGACCTGCAGGGCAACCTCTCGCAGAACGCGCGCGACCGCAACCTCGCGGCGCTCGCGGACGGCAGCGTCAAGGTGCTCGTCGCGACCGACGTCGCGGCGCGCGGCGTGCACGTCGACGACATCGACCTCGTCGTGCACATGGATCCGCCCGCCGACCACAAGGCGTACCTGCACCGCTCGGGCCGTACGGCGCGCGCGGGCGCCTCGGGCGACGTCGTCACGCTCATGACGCCCGACCAGCGCTCCGAGGTCAAGCAGCTGCTGCGCCGGGCGGGGATCCAGGCCGCGCCCCAGCGCGTGACGGCCGCGAGCCCCGCCGTCGCCGACCTCGTGGGCGAGCGCGCCGAGCACGTCGCGCCGCGCGCGGGCGGCCCGGGTTCGGGCAACCCGCCGGCTCCCGGATCCACGGGCGGCGGCACCTCGCAGGGCGCGAACGCGCGCCGCAAGCGCGCGGCCCGACAGGGCGGCCAGGGCGGACAGCCCCGCGCGGCCGCGGAGTCGCGCAGCGGACAGCCCCGCGGCGAGTCGCGCGGATCCGACGCCCGCGACGGCGCCCCGCGCCGCTCGCGCGGCCGCCGCGGAGGACGCGGCGGCCAGCGCCAGAACAGCGCCCGCTGACACAAGGGTCGCCAAAAAGCCGGGGTGCGGCGCAGCCGCGACCCCGGTTTTTTGGCGACCCAAATGGGTTGTGGGCGGTTACTCGCCGCGGGAGATGCGGACCATCTCGTCGCGCGGCACGACCTTGATGCGCTCGCGGCCCTCGGGCTCGCCGAGCGCGATCTCGTGCTCGTCGAGGCGGTGCCAGCCGTCGAGGTCGGTCCACGCGACGCCGCGCTCGGCGAGGAGCGCCGGGATCGACTCCTCCGACGGATCCTCGGGCTGCCACCACGAGCCCTGGTCGTTCACGAGGTGGTTGATCGTCTCCATCGCGTCGGACTTCGTGTGGCCGATGAGGCCGACGGGGCCGCGCTTGATCCAACCCGTCGCGTACACGCCCGGCAGGATGTCGTTCGAATCGGCCGCGAGCACCTGGCCCTCGTGGTTCGGGATCACGCCGTGGCGGTCGTCGAACGGCACGCCAGGCAGCGGCGAGCCGAAGTACCCGATCGCGCGGTAGAGCTGGTCGAGCGGCTGCTCGCGAAGCTCGCCCGTGCCCACGACGCCGCCCGCGCCGTCGGCCTTCGTGCGCTCGTACACGAGCGACGTGATGCGGCCGTCGGCGTCGGTCTTCACCTCGACCGGCTTCGCCCAGAAGTGCAGGTGCAGGCGCCGCGACGCCTCGCCGCCCGCGTTGTTGCAGCTCGGCAGCTCGCGCCACTTCTGCAGCACGCGGTCGATGACCTTGACCTGCTTGTTCGTCGCGATCGCCTCGAGCGAGGCCTCGTCGTACTCGAAGTCCTCGTCGTACACGACCATGTCGACGTCGTTCAGCTCGCCCAGCTCGCGCAGCTCGAGCGGCGTGAACTTCACCTGAGCCGGACCGCGGCGGCCGAAGACGTGCACGTCCGTGACGGGCGAGGCCTTGAGGATCTCGTACACGTTCGCGGGGATCTCGGTCGGCAGCAGGTCGTCGGCGTGCTTCGCGAGGATCCGCGCCGCGTCGAGCGCGACGTTGCCGTTGCCGATCATGCCGACGTGCGTGCCCTCGATCGGCCACGTGCGCGGCACGTCGGGGTGGCCGTCGTACCAGCTGACGAAGTCGGCCGCGCCGTAGGATCCCTTCGCGTCGATGCCGGGGATGTCGAGGTCGGCGTCGCGCGAGGCGCCCGTCGCGAAGATGACGGCGTTGTAGTGCTGCTTGAGGTCGTCGAGCGTGATGTCCTCACCGAACCGCACGTTGCCGAAGAACCGGATGTCGCCGCGGTCGAGCACGCCGCGCAGGGCGCTCACGACGCCCTTGATGCGCGGGTGGTCGGGCGCGACGCCGTAGCGCACGAGGCCGTACGGCGCCGGCAGGTGCTCGAACAGGTCGATCGAGACCTCGAAGCTGCGCTCGGTCCGGAGCAGGATGTCGGCGGCGTAGATCCCGGCAGGGCCGGCGCCGACGATGGCAAGGCGGAGCTTTGACATGTGGTGCGGATCCTTCTGTTGTGTTGTGGCGGCGAACGTCAGCTCGAGCGGTCGGCCAGCTGGCGCGCGAACCGGGTGAGCGCCTCGCGCACCGTGCCGCGCGGCATCGCCGACAGCGCCTCGACCGCTTCGTTCGTCCAGGAGAGCGCGAGCTCGTTCGTGCGAGCCGTCGCGGAGTGGTCGCGCAGCTCGGCGATCGCGCCGTCGAGGATCGCGGGATCCTCGCCGCCGCGGATGCGCTCGACGCCCTCGTCGATGCGGCGCAGCAGATCGCGGTCCTCCGCGCTGTCGCTCGCCTGCAGCAGCAGGTACGGCATCGTCACGACGCCCGCCCGCAGGTCGGTGCCCGGCACCTTACCCGTGTCCTCGGCGTTCGCCGACAGGTCGATCACGTCGTCGGCGAGCTGGAACGCGACGCCGACCTTCTCGCCGTACTGCTTGAGCGGCTCGCGGAACGCGTCGTCGGCGCCCGCGAAGAACGCGCCGGCCTGCGCCGCCGCGGCGATGAGGGATCCGGTCTTGTCGGCGAGCACTCGGATATAGAACTCGATGGGGTCGTCGCCCTCGCTCGGACCGACCGTCTCGTGCACCTGGCCCATGACGAGGCGCTCGAAGGTCTCGGTCTGCAGGTCGACGGCGGCGTCGCCATGGCGGCCCATGACGCGGCTCGCACGGGCGAGCAGCAGGTCGCCCGCGAGGATCGCGGTGGAGTTGTCCCACACGCGGTGCGCTGCGGGCACGCCGCGGCGGCGGTCGGCGCCGTCCATGACGTCGTCGTGGTACAGCGACCCGAGGTGCATGAGCTCGAGCGCGACCGCGACGTCGCGCACGGCGGGCGTGAAGCCGTCGCCGAGCTGCGCCGTGAGCATGACGAGCATGGGGCGCACGCGCTTGCCGCCCGCCTCGTACAGGTAGCGGCTCATCGCGTCGACGAGCGGATCGGCGGATCCGAGCTCGGCGGCAATCGCGGCCTCGACCTCTTCCAGGCCCTGCTCGATCGTTCCAGCCAGGCGGCGGGCCGCGCGGCCGGCGAAAATGCGGTCGCTCAGACCGAATCGGCTCGCCAGTTGCGAGCCCGTGGGGGCGGGGCTCGAAGTCACCCGTCCACCCTACCCGGTGGCCGCCTGTCGATCGCTGTCAGAGCGGCCGTCTGGCGCGGTGGAGCGCCACGATGCCGAAGCTGAGGTTGCGGTATGTGACATCGGTCCATCCCGCCTCGCGCATCCACAGGCCGAGCTCGCGCTGATCGGGCCATTCGCGGATCGACTCGTTGAGGTAGTCGTAGGCGTCGCCGTTGGATCCGACGAGCCGCGCGACGCGCGGCAGGACCGTGTCGTTGTACCAGCGGTACAGCGCGCGGAAGCGCGCGTTCGGTGGCGTCGAGAACTCGTTGATGACGATGCGACCGCCCGGCTTCGTGACGCGCAGCAGCTCGGCGAGCGCGACCTTGGGCCGCTGCACGTTGCGCAGCCCGTACGACATCGTGACGGCGTCGAACTCGGCGTCGCCGAAGGGCAGGTTCATGGCGTCGGCCTCGACGAAGCTCAGCCCGCGCACGTCGCCGTACCGGCGGCGGCCCTCCGCGAGCATGCCCGGCGAGAAGTCGGCCGCGACGACCTGCGCGCCCGTGCGCGCGAGCGACGCCGACGAGCGGCACGTGCCGGCCGCGAGGTCGAGGATCCGCTCGCCCGGCTCGGGGCGCACGGCGCGCGTGGTCGCGCGGCGCCAGAGCGCGTCGAGGCCGAAGGTCATCGCGACGTTCGTCAGGTCGTATCGCTTCGCGACCTGATCGAACATGCCGCTGACACTCCGCGGATCCTTGTCGAGGTCTGCGCGCCGGGAGGTGTTCACGGCTCGATTCTACGGTGCGAGCCCGCGGATCCGGCGAGCGCGCGCCCCGCGTTCCGGCGGCGTCCGCGGCCCGCGCGTCAGGCGAGCGCGTCGACGATGGGGCGGAACTTCACGCGCGTCTCGAGCAGCTCCGCCTCGGGCACGCTGCCCGCGACGATGCCGCCGCCCGCGTGCGCCGTGAGGGATCGCGTCTCGCCCTCGACCTCGCCCGCCGGCTGCATCTGCGCGCCGCGCAGCGCGATCGCCCACTCGCCGTCGCCGTCGCCGTCGATCCACCCGACGGGGCCCGCGTAGCGCCCGCGGTCGAACGGCTCGATGCGGCGGATCGCGGCGAGCGCGCGGTCGGTCGGCGTGCCCGCGACCGCGGCCGTCGGGTGCAGGGCGCGCACGAGGTCGAGCGCCGAGGCGCCGTCGCTCAGCGCGGCGCGCACGTCGGTCGCGAGGTGCCACAGGTTGGGCAGCTCGAGCGTGAACGGCTCGGCAGCCTCGAGGCTCGTCGTGTGGGGCGCGAGCGCCTCGAGCACGCTGTCGACCGCGAAGCGATGCTCGGCGCGATCCTTCGCGCTCGCCTGCAGCTCGCCCGAGGCGATGTCGTCGTCGTGCACGCTGCCGCCGCGCGGGCGCGTGCCCGCGAGCACGCGCGCCGAGACGCGGCCCTCGCGCACCGTCACGAGAGTCTCGGGGCTCGCGCCGATGAGCCCGTCGACCGCGTACGTCCACGTGTCGGGGTACTCGGCGGCGAGGGAGCGCACGAGGCGGCGCAGGTCGGCGTGGGCGGGGATCGTGCCCGTGAGATCGCGCGCGATGACGACCTTGCTCACCTCGCCCGCCTCGATCGCCGCGAGCGCCTGGCGCACGGCGGCGTCGTGCCGCTCGGGATCCATGGCGCCGGGGCCGAGGGTCGCCGACCACGACGGCCCGAGCGGGATGGGCGCGGGGTCCGCGATGTCGGGGGCGCCCGCGACGCGGATCCTCGTCATCCAGGCGCGCCCCGCGCGGCGGCCGACGATCGTCGTCGGGACGATGAGCGTGCTCGGCCGCGCGGACGACTCGTCGAAGGCGAAGGCGCCGAAGCCGACGAGACCCGTGCCCGGCACCCCCACCTCGTCGTCGACGTCGGCCGACTGCGCGATCGCGCGCCACAGGTCGGCGATCGCCGCGATGCGGCCGTCCTCCCCCACGTCGATGTGCAGCAGATCGGGCCCCGCGGCGACGAGGCCGTCGCCGCGCCGGGTCCACGCGACGGGGCTCGACGGATCCGCGAACTCGAGCGCGTCGACGGGGTCGATCTCCCGCGTCGTGGCGGTCAGACGCGGCAGCGAGAGCGGTTCGGTCACGGCCTCGATCCTATTGAGCGCCGCTGTCATTCCGCCTGAGAGCGGCGCCACGCCATATTGTCGAAGGATGAGCACCTCCATCCGTCCCGGCGCGAAGACCCTCATCAACTGGCGCAAATGGGACGGCGCACCGCACTGGGTGCACGAGGTCGTCTACCTCGGCCGCGACGAGTGGGGCGCCTGGTTCGGGCAGCGCGCCGGATGGCGCAGCCACCGGCCGGGCCGCGACACGCTGCTCAAGACCTCGTGCGTCATGCTGCTGCCCGACCCCGAGCCGGGCAGCGACCACGGCGCCGAGTGGGTGCTCACGGTCAACGCCCCGCCGCAGCGCACGCGCATCTACATCGACGTCGCGTGGGACGCCCGCTGGGACGACGAGCAGCCGACCGCGATCGACATGGATCTCGACGTCGTGCGCCGCACGGATCAGCGCGGCATCTACATCGACGACGAGGACGAGTGGGAGGAGCACCGCGTCGAATACGGGTACCCCCTGCACGTCGTCAACCGGCTCGAGAAGGTGACGGCCGACCTCAAGCAGCGCGTCACGGATCGCGTCGCGCCGTTCAACGAGGCCACGACGCACCCGTGGTTCGACGTGCTCGCGCAGCTGGATCTCTGAGGCTCAGCCCCACGAGCCGGCGAACGAGGCGATGAGGCGCTCGACCTCGGCGTTCATCTCGTCGTCGCCGATGCTTGCCGTGCCGTCGCCGTCCTGCGGGCCGTAGTCGCCGAACGACGCGTGCGAGGCGCCCTCGACCTCGGCGAACACGGCGTCCTCCGGCAGCTCGCCCGCCGCGCCCCGGATCTTCTGCGGCGTCGACAGCCCGTCCTCGCTGCCCGAGATGCTGAGCACCGGCAGGCCCGACGCCGACAGGTCGGTCGCGCAGTACGACGCGAAGAGGACGAGCGCGTCCGCGCCCGCCGCGAGCTGGCACGCCCGCACGCCGCCGAGCGAGTGGCCGCCGACGGTCCACGCGTCGACCTCCGGCGCGAGGTCCGTGAACGTCTCGAGCGGGCGCAGGTCGAAGAAGGCGAGGTTGAGCCACGGCCGCGTGATGACGACCGTCATGCCCTCCTCGGTCACGAGGCTCGCGAGGCGGTTCGCGTAGGCGGCGGGATCGACCTTCGCGCCGGGGATGAAGACGAGGCCGCGGCCCGAGGCCTCGCCGTCCGCGGGCGACATCGTGATCGCGGCGTCGCCGTCGGCGTACGCGATCGCGGGGTCGTCCGTGACGTCGCGGAGCGGATCCGGCTCGGCCGCCATGACGCCCGTCTGGCTCCAGATGAGCACGCCCACGACCGCGACGACCACGAGTGCGCCGAGCGCGGCGCCCGCCCAGGCGAGGACGCGCTTCACGCGCGGCCGAGGATCTCGCCGGCGTCGCGCAGCCAGCGCTGCGGGTCGGCGAGTGCCGCGGCCGTGGATCCCGCGACCTCCGTGAGCGAGACGGCCTGCGCGAAGCGGCTCACGTCGCCGTCGATCGCGCCCGCGACGATCGCGACGGGGACGCCCGCGGCGCGGGCGAGGGCCGCGACGTGCGCTGGCGCCTTTCCGTCCTCGGACTGCCCGTCGTAGCGACCCTCGCCCGTGACGACGAGGTCGGCGCCCGCGATGTCGGCGGCGATGCCCGTGAGCTCGGCGACCTCGGCCGAGCCTGGCACGAGCGAGGCGCCCCACACGAGCAGCGCGAAGCCCGTGCCGCCCGCGGCGCCCGCGCCCGCCGTCTCGGCGAGGTCAGCGCGGCCGAGCACCTCGGCGAGGCGCGCGAGACCCGCGTCGGCGCGCTCGATCGTCTCGCCCTCGAGCCCCTTCTGCGGCCCGAACACGGCGGCCGCGCCCTTGGTGCCGGAGAGCGGATTCGTGACGTCGCTCAGCACCGTGACGCCCCCCGCGGGCAGCGGCGCGAGGCGCGACAGATCGGCCGAGGCGAGCTCGTCGAGGCCCGCCGCGCCCAGCACGACGGACGCGCCGAAGTCGTTGAGGAACCGCGCGCCGAGCGCCGT
>JAJUIM010000439.1 GCA_029267645.1 Microbacterium sp. | reverse complement strand
TCCTCGCTCGACTTCGTGATGATGGGCGAGTTCGCCGCGAGGCGCGAGACCCACTCGGCCGTGACCGAGTCCTGATCCGTCTCGAGCGGCTCGCCGTAGTGATCCTCGTACGCCTGCTCGAGGTCCTCCTCGCCGAACTGCGACAGCTGGCTGAACCAGTCGAGCGTCGCGTTCGATCCCACGGGGTCGTCGATTGCGAACTTGCCGGCCCACTCCGGATCCGTCAGCTGCCACACGTTGTCGACCGGGCAGGCGTCGTAGACCTCGCTGTTGTAGGTGAAGAACGACGGATCCGTGATGAGCACGAGCGGGTCGCGCATGCCCTCGTCGATGTCCTCCTCGAGATCCGACGGCACGTACGTCGTGACGAAGCCGCTCGGCAGGAGCTGGCTCTTCAACGCGGGCAGGTCGCTCAGCGCGACGACGTCGCCGACGACGTTGCCGGCCTGCGCCTCGCGCGTCGTCTTCTCGATCACCTCGGCGGCGTCGGCCTTCACGCCGGTGGCCTCGATGCCGTACTTCTCGCTGAACGCGGCGGCCATCTCCTCGACCTTCGACGTGCCGTCGTAGATCGTGATCGGCCCTTCCTCCTTCGCTGCGGCGATGAGCTCGTCGAGCGTCATGTCGGTGTCGAACACGTCGTCGGCCGACGTGTCGGCGGTCGTGGGCTGGCCGGCGCAGGCGGTCGCGACGAGCGCGACGCCGAGGACGGCGCTGGTGACGCCGGCGAGGCGGCGGGCGGTGCGGTTCATGGTGAGCTCCTGGTTCGGGGGACGGGGACGGGACGGGTCAGGATCCGAGGCCGGACGAGAGGTCGGCGCGGAAGAGCTTCTTGGCTGCCCACGTGCCGGCGAGGGCGACGGCGCAGATGATCACGACGACGCCGTTGGCGGCGTGCGTGTATCCGTTGTCGACGAGCGTCATCGACAGGGTCGTCAGCAGCTGGGTTCCGGGGGTGGCGAGGATGATCACGAGGCTGAGCCCCTGCACGCCAGAGACGAACGGCAGCAGGATCGCGCTCGCGAGGGCGTTGCGCTGGATCGGCAGCACGATGCGGCGCATGCGCGTGAACCAGCCGGCGCCGAGGGTCTGCGCGGCCTCTTCCGGCTCGCGGCCGAGCTGCATCATGGCGCTCGATCCGGCGCGGGATGCGAACGGCATCTCGTCGGCGATCATGACGAGGATCAGCAGCAGCGCCGTGCCGTAGAGCGCGGGGATGGGGCCGCGCTGCACGGCGAAGAGCGACAGGATCGCGACGGCGAAGGCGATGCCCGGCACGAGGTAGGGCATGAAGGTCACGGCCCGCAGCGTCGTGCCGAGCCAGCGGGCGGGCGCTCGCGAGACGACGTACCCCACGAGCATCCCGAGCACGCCGGCCGCGACCGCCGCGATGCCGACCATCCAGATCGTGTTGCCCGCGGCCTCCCACGTCTTGGGGTTCACGAGGATCCCGTCCGAAAAACCGACGGTCGGCAGGTCGCGGCCGATCCAGTAGTCGAGGGTCACGTTCGACCACTCGAAGCGGCCCGGCACGCGCAGCACGGTCGACAGCAGGAGCACGCCGAGCGGCACGACGACAGACGCGGCGAGCAGCGCGCACACCGCGGCGAGCGCCGGGATCCTTCGCCACCCGAGGCGCTGGGGCGCGCCGCGCATGCCGCGCCCGGACACCGTCGCGAACCGCTTCATCTCCTTGAGGAACCGCACGTCGACGTACACCGACGCCGCCCCCAGCACGACCATGAC
>JAJUIM010000375.1 GCA_029267645.1 Microbacterium sp. | reverse complement strand
GTACTCGACCCACTCGGCGTCGCCGTACTCGGCGCGCAGCGCGCGGCCGAGCTGGCCGTTCGCGCCGACGACGAGCAGCTTGCGCGGCGCGACCGGCGTGACGTCGGCGAGGCGCGGGTGCGCGCGATCCTTGTCGCTGAGCTCGGCGCGGTCGAGCGGAATCGGCCAGTCGATCGCGACCGTCTCGTCGGCGAGGTTGAGGAACGAGTACGACGCGTCGGGCGACCAGTGGTCGTTCACGAGGTAGGTGTACGCCGTGCCGTCCTCGAGGGTCTGGAACGCGTTGCCGACGCCGCGGGGCACGAACACGGCGCGGCCCGGGTCGATCTCGGCGGTCACGACCTGGCCGAACGACGGTCCCTCGCGCAGGTCGACCCACGCGCCGAAGATGCGGCCCGTCGCGACCGACACCCACTTGTCCCACGGCTCAGCGTGGATGCCGCGCGTCGTGCCCGCCGTCTCGTTGAACGAGATGTTGTTCTGCACGGGGCCGAAGTCGGCCAGGCCGAGCGCGGTCATCTTCTCGCGCTGCCAGTTCTCCTTGAACCAGCCGCGATTGTCACCGTGGACGGGCAGGTCGAAGAGGACGAGGCCCGGGATCGCGGTTTCCGTTGAGCTGAGCTGCCGGCCGAACATCACTGACCCTTCGAGGCGTAGAACGCCTCCACGCCGTCCTTCGACGGCGCCCACCAGGCCTCGTTGTCGCGGTACCACTGGATCGTCGCCTCGAGACCCTCGCGGAACCCGGGGTACTGCGGCTGCCAGCCGAGCTCGGTGCGCAGGCGCGTCGAGTCGATCGCGTAACGCAGGTCGTGGCCGGGGCGGTCTGCGACGAGGTCGTACGCGTCGCGCGGCTCGCCCATGAGCTCGAGGATCGTCTCGACGACGTCGCGGTTGTTCTGCTCGCCGTCGGCGCCGATGAGGTACGTCTCGCCGATCTCGCCCTTGTCGAGGATCGTCAGCACGGCCGACGAGTGGTCGTCGGCGTGGATCCAGTCGCGCACGTTCTCGCCCGTGCCGTAGAGCTTGGGCCGGATGCCGCGGATGACGTTGGTGATCTGGCGCGGGATGAACTTCTCGACGTGCTGGAACGGGCCGTAGTTGTTCGAGCAGTTCGAGATCGTGGCGCGCACGCCGAACGAGCGCACCCACGCGCGCACGAGCAGGTCGCTCGCGGCCTTCGTCGACGAGTAGGGCGACGAGGGGTTGTAGGGCGTGCGCTCGGTGAACCGCTCGGGGTCGTCGAGCTCGAGGTCGCCGTACACCTCGTCGGTCGAGATGTGGTGCAGGCGCACGTCGTGGCGGCGGGCCGCCTCGAGCAGCGTGTACGTGCCGATGACGTTGGTGTCGAGGAAGGGGCGCGGGTTGTCGAGCGAGTTGTCGTTGTGGCTCTCGGCCGCGTAGTGCACGACGGCGTCGTGGCGCGCGAACAGCTCGTCGACGAGCGCGGCGTCGGCGATGTCGCCCACGACGAGCTCGACGCGATCCTCGGGCAGCCCCGCGAGCGAGGCGCGGTTGCCCGCGTAGGTGAGCTTGTCGAGCACCGTCACGGTGTGGTCGGTGTTCTCGACGACATGGTGGACGAAGTTGGATCCGATGAACCCGGCGCCGCCGGTCACGAGCAGCTTCGACATCAGCGGCGTCCCTCCAGGAGGTTGAGCAGGTAGGTTCCGTAGCCCGACTTCACGAGCTTCTCGGCGCGGGTGCGCAGGCCGTCGTCGTCGATGAAGCCCTGGCGCCAGGCGATCTCCTCGGGCGCGCCGATCTTCTGGCCCGTGCGGTGCTCGATCGTGCGCACGTAGTCGCCCGCGGCGTGCATGTCGTCGATCGTGCCCGTGTCGAGCCAGGCGGTGCCGCGGGGCAGCACGTCGACCTGCAGGGCGCCGCGCTCGAGGTAGGCGCGGTTGACGTCGGTGATCTCGTACTCGCCGCGCGCCGAGGGCTGAAGGCCCCGCGCGATCTCGACGACGTCGTTGTCGTAGAAGTACAGGCCCGGGATCGCGTAGTTGCTCTTGGGCTGTGCCGGCTTCTCCTCGAGCGAGAGCGCGCGGCCTTCGCCGTCGAACTCGACGACGCCGTACGCGGTGGGGTTCGCGACCCAGTACGCGAAGATCGCGCCGCCCGAGAGGTCGGAGAAGCGGGTGAGCTGCGTGCCGAGACCGGGGCCGTAGAGCAGGTTGTCGCCCAGCACGAGCGCGACCGAGTCGTCGCCGATGAAGTCGGCGCCGATCGTGAACGCCTG
>JAJUIM010000384.1 GCA_029267645.1 Microbacterium sp. | reverse complement strand
GCTTGAGCTCGGTGTCGGCGGCGTCGGAGAGCACGATGAGGCCGTCGAGCTCCTCGCGCACCCTGCGATAGGCGGTCTGGCGCTCGGCCGCAGTCGCCGACTGGTCGACCGCGACGGCCAGCACCTGCTGCGCCCGCGTGAGGCGGCGGCGCTCGGCCTCCGTGAATCCCGTGTCGCGCACGCGTCGGGCCTCCTGCTCGGCGACGTCGAAGGCGACCTCGAAGTCGTGCACGGCGTCGCGGTACTCGGCGTACGCCTCTGCGTCGACGCGCGCCTCGGCCGACTCGGGCCGCAGCCCGTCGGCGACCTTCTTCGCCCGCAGGAATGCGGCGGTGTGCGGATCCCGCCCGTCGCTCATGGTGGGGAACGCGATGAGCTTCGCGACGTCGAGCTCGTAGTCGAGCCAGCGCCGCGACACCTCGTCGTGCGTCGCCATGAGTCGCTCGAGCCGCTTTGCGCGGCCGGCTGCGTCGATCTCTGCGATCGACTCCGGATCCGTCGCCCGCGTCGCCTGCGCCAGCTCGGCCTTCGCGCGGATCACCTCGAGCCGCCGCTTGTGGCGCTGCTTGGCGTTCTTCGACAGCCACGATCCGAGCGCGCCGAAGCCGCTCGCGATGGCCCCGCCGAACACGAAGGCGAGCCACCAGTAGTTGCCGATGAAGGCGAACAGCGCTTCCACACCGCCATCGTACGGGGAGGGGGCCGCGGATCATGCGGACACTCTTGTCCGGATGGGCGCAGCGGAGGAGGATGGCAGTGGGCCACGAGCTCAGGAAAGGAGCGTGCACCATGGCGCGCACATTTGTCATCACCGGAGCCGGATCGGGCATCGGCCACACCACCGCCGAGCTGCTGCGGCGGCGCGGTGACACCGTGATCGGGGTCGACCTGCGCGGGCCCGACGTGTGGAGCGACTACGACGAGGCCGTCGGCTCGAAGTTCGCGCGCATCATGGGCTGAGCGCGCCGCTCAGCCGAACAGGGTCAGCAGGATCGTGGATCCGCCGCCCGCGATGATGAGCGAGATCACGACGACCCACGCGACGCCCCGGATCCGCCGGTTGCGGCGCGCGAGCCGCGAGTAGTCGTCGTCGCCCTCGTACAGCTCGGGCGGCGACGACATGCGCTCGTGGTCGCTCATCAGGCGGCGGGCTCTGCGATCGTCGGACCGAAGTGGGCGGGCAGCGTCGAGGTCGACATCTCGCGCAGCTCGGCGGCCGAGTACGAGAAGACGTCCTGCACCTCGAGCGTCGGCTCGGTGTCGGTCACGCCGATGCGCAGCACGGGGTAGCCGCGGCCCTCGCAGAGCCCGCGGAACTTCACGTCCTCCTCGCGCGGCACCGTGACGATGACGCGGCCCGTCGACTCCGAGAACAGCGCGCTCGTGAGGTCGACGGCGTCGCGATCCATGATCTCGGTCAGCCACACGCGGGCGCCGACGCCGAACCGCATGACGCCCTCGGCGAGCGCCAGGGCGAGGCCGCCCTCTGACAGGTCGTGCGCGCTCGAGATGAGCCACTCGTCGCGGGCGGCCTGCAGCAGGCCCGCGAGGCGCTTCTCGCCCTCGAGGTCGACCACGGGCGGCGTGCCGCCGAGGTGGCCGTGCACGACGTCGGCCCATGCCGAGCCGTCGAGCTCGTCGGCCGTCGTGCCGAGCAGGTAGATGTGCTCACCCGCGTCCTGCCAGCCGCTCGGGATCCGGCGCGACACGTCGTCGATGATGCCCATGACGCCCACGACGGGGGTCGGGTGGATGGGGGTGTCGCCCGTCTGGTTGTAGAACGAGACGTTGCCGCCCGTGACCGGCACGCCGAGCGCCTGGCAGGCGTCCGACAGGCCGTCGACGGCCTGCGAGAACTGCCACATGACCTCGGGGTTCTCGGGGCTGCCGAAGTTGAGGCAGTCGGTCACGGCCGTGGGCACGGCGCCCGTGACGGCGACGTTGCGGTACGCCTCCGCGAGCGCGAGCTGCGCGCCCGCGTACGGGTCGAGCTGGCAGTAGCGGCCGTTCGCGTCGGTCGCGATCGAGAAGCCGAGGCCCGACTCCTCGTCGACGCGGATCATGCCGGCGTCGTCGGGGAACGACAGCGCCGTGTTGCCGAGCACGTAGTAGTCGTACTGGTTCGTGATCCAGCTCGTGTCGGCGAGGTT
>JAJUIM010000417.1 GCA_029267645.1 Microbacterium sp. | reverse complement strand
GTCGATGGGCGCCATCTCCTGCGAGCGCGCGAGCACCTCGTCCGTCAGGAAGCTGACGTCGTAGTACTCGGCGTCGCGCTCGAGGTCGATGTCGGTCGTCGCGAGCGCGGCCTCGGCGTCGCCGGCCTGGATCGCGGCGAAATACTCGGTCACGGCGCGCGTCGACTCGGTGCGCATCTCCGCGAGCTCCTCCTCGGTCGGCGCCTCCGCGGCGGTCTCGGCGAGGCCCACGAGGAAGCCGCCGACGCCGAGCACGGCGACGAAGCCGACGACGATGACCGTTCCGGCGATGCCTGCGCGGCCGCGCTTCGGACGGGGAGGTGGCGTGCCGACGCGCGGAGCCGGTCGCCCCGTCGGCTGCGCGGGCGTCATGGGCGCGCGGCTGCCCCGCCCGGGACGGGTGTCGGCCGACGAGGGCAGCCCGCGCGCGTACGGCGGGAGGGCCGATTCGGATGCCGGCTCCGCCGCGACAGGGCCCGCGTCCGGCGACACCGTCGCGGATTCCGCGTCGGCTGTCGATGCCGCATCGGCGACCTCCGTCGGCGCGTCGGCGTCGGCCGGTGCGGCCAGCGCGGCGTCGTCCGCGCCGGCCCTCACCTCCGAGGCCGGATCCTCCCGCACGTCAGGTTCCGATGCGCCCGCATCCGTGTCGTCACCGGCGCCGCGATCGCCGCGCTGCCAGGGCATGCGCGAGTCCCACTCGAACGCGCTGTCCTGGTCGCCGTCCTTCTTCTGCCAGGGAAAGTCGCCCATCCCGTCCCTCCTCCTGCGGCCGCCCGCCCGCGCGGCGACCCCCTCAGGAAGATTAGTCCCAGGAGACGGGCAGCTCCGGGTCGCCGAAGTCGACGGTCGGCGTGCCGAGCCATGGCCCGCCGTAGATCTCCTCGCGCCCCGACCCGAGCGTGGGGCTCGTCCAATCGGCCACGAAGGTGACGGATCCGACCTGCTCGCCGCGCTGTGCGAGCACGCTCTCCGAGCCGGGGCTCGGCTCCATCGCGTCGATCTCGGCCCACGCCTCGTCCGAGATCGTGCGCATGACGGTGCCGTCGACGAGCGTCGCGTCGCCCGAGACGGCGCTCGTGACGCCGAGTCCGCAGCCCGCGTCGAGTGAGGTCGAGGCGAGGCAGGCCTCGGCGGAGGCCCGCACGGCGGAGCGGAACGCAGCGACGCCCTCGTCGTCGAGCTCCGGCACGCGCTCGTTGCTGTACACGTACGCGAAGTCGGTCGTGGCTTCGACGGGCTCGCCCGCGATCCGGAAGTGGGGCGTGTCGGTGCCGATGCGGTACAGGCCGGGGAAGACGCCGTAGATCGCGGCCGTCGAGCTGTCCGCCGCGATGCCGTTGACGGTGATGTCGAGGCCCTCGTAGCCCGTGCCGAAGGTCAGCAGCGGCAGCCCCGACGTGATGCGGGACGCTTCCGGGCTCGCCGGGTCGGCCTCGATCTCGAGCGGGAACGAGAACTGCTCCTCGCCCGCCGCGACGGTGACGGTCGCGACGGCGAGCGCCCATTCGTCGGATCGCTCGACCGCGATCTCGGCGTCGTCGAAGCGGACGTCGTCCGAGAGTGCGTCGAGCATCTCGTCGGTCGCGAGTGCGAGCGACGCGGCGTCGTTCACGTCGACGAGCGCGAGGGCCGCCTCCGCGTCGCCCGCGGCGAGCGCGTCGACATAGCGGGTCGCGACGTCGAGCGCGACCTCCTCTGCGGTCGCGGCGATGAGCGTGGGCGCGGCGCGGCCCTCCGCGGGCGCGGGCGCGAGGACGGCGACGATCGACGCGCCGATGCCTCCCGCGATGACGAGCGCGACCGCGCCGAGGGTGACGATCCCCGCGACGCGCGCGACGGGCACGCGGCGTGGGCGGCGCGACGCGCCTGCCGTGGCGTCCGGGGGAGTGGGGCGGGGCGTGCGGCGAGGCGCCTTGGGCGGGC
>JAJUIM010000453.1 GCA_029267645.1 Microbacterium sp. | reverse complement strand
GTCGTCACGGTCCGATCTTAGGCGCGCAGGCCCCCGCTCGTCAGGTCACGCGGCGACGGGCGCGGCGGAGACGGTGCGGTCGATCGTGCACTGCCCGATGACGCGCGTGCCCCGGTAGACGACGGCCGTCTGCCCCGTCGCGACGCCCGGAATCGGCTCGTCGGGCGTGACGACGAGCGCGCCCGACGCCACGACCGCGACGGCGGGGACCGGGTCGGCGTGCGCGCGGATCTGCACCTCGCACGCGAACGGCTCCTCGGGGCTGCGCGGCGCGGCGCCCGCCCACGAGAAGCGCTCCCCCGAGAGCTCGGCGACCGACAGCGCCTCCTTGGGGCCCACGACGACCTCGTTCGTCACGGGGCGCACCTCGAGCACGAAGCGCGGCTTGCCGTCGGGCGCGGGGCGCCCGATCTTGAGCCCCCGCCGCTGGCCGACCGTGAACGCGTGCGCGCCGTCGTGCGATCCGACGACCTCGCCCTGCCGGTCGACGATGTCGCCCGGCTCCGCGCCGACCTTCTCGGCGAGGTAGCCCCGCGTGTCGCCGTCGGGGATGAAGCAGATGTCGTAGCTGTCGGGCTTCTTCGCGACCGCGAGCCCCCGCTCCTCCGCCTCGCGGCGGACGAGGTCCTTCGACGGCGTCTCGCCGAGCGGGAACATCGTGTGCGCGAGCTGCTCGGCCGTGAGGACGCCGAGCACGTACGACTGGTCCTTCGCCTCCTCGCTCGACCGGTGCAGCTCGAGGCCGTCTGCCCCGTCGACGAGCGTGGCGTAGTGGCCCGTGCAGATGCGGTCGAAGCCCAGCTCGAGCGCGCGCTCGAGGAGCGCGGCGAACTTGATCTTCTCGTTGCAGCGCATGCAGGGGTTCGGCGTGCGCCCCGCCCGGTACTCCTCGACGAAGTCGTCGATGACGTCGTCGCGGAACCGCTCGGAGAAGTCCCACACGTAGAACGGGATGCCGAGGCGGTCGGCCACGCGGCGCGCGTCCATCGCGTCCTCGATCGTGCAGCACCCCCTGCTGCCGGTGCGGAGCGTGCCGCCCGCGCGCGACAGCGCGAGGTGCACGCCGACGACGTCGTGGCCGGCGTCGACCGCGCGCGCCGCCGCGACCGCCGAGTCGACGCCGCCGCTCATCGCCGCAAGAACTCGCATGCCTCCAGGGTACAAAGGCGCGCTGGACGTCAGCGCGGCGCGAGCCGCGCGTACGCGTCGAGCACGGCCCGAGCGGCGCGGTCGACGTCGTCCTCCGTCGTCGTGCGCCCCATCGTGAGCCGCAGCACCTGCCGCGGCGCGTCGTCGCCGAGGCCCATCGCCGCGACGACATGCGAGGCCTCCGTGACGCCCGCCTGGCACGCCGACCCCGTGGATCCCGAGACGCCCGCCATGTCGAGCAGGTAGAGCACCGATTCGCCCGCCGCGCCCGGCAGCCACAGGTGCACGTTGCCCGCGAGGCGCGCATGCGGATCCCCGAGCGGGCGGATCCGCGGATCGGACGCGAGCGCGTCGAGGAGGCGCTCGCGAAGCCCCCACAGCCGCTCGCGCTCCGCGTCGCGCTCGTCCGCCGCGAGGCGGGCCGCGAGGGCGAGCGCCGTCGCGCCCGCGACGTCCTGCGTGCCGGAGCGGAGCCCGCGCTGCTGGCCTCCGCCGTGCAGGAGCGGGGCGAGGCGCGCGCC
>JAJUIM010000012.1 GCA_029267645.1 Microbacterium sp. | reverse complement strand
GGCCGCCGTCGTCTACATCCTCGCGACCGTCGCGCTGCTGCTCTCGAAGAGCCCCGCGTGGTACCGGGTCGCGTGGGTCGCGGTGCTGTTCGAGCTCGTGGGCGTGCTCGTGATCGGCACGCTCAGCTGGGCCGTGCCCGACGTGTTCCACGCCGACCAGACCGTGTGGTCGCTCTACGGCCAGGGCTACGTGTGGATCCCGCTCGTGCTGCCGTTCGTCGGGATCTGGTACCTGACGACCCAGCGCGCCCGCGTGCGGGAGCTGGCGCGATGATCGTCGTCCACGACCCCTCCGAGCTGCCAGCGGGCTTCGCGCCCACGGTCGTCGCGATCGGCAAGTTCGACGGCGTGCACGCGGGCCACCGCGCGATCATCGAGAAGCTGCTCGTCGACGCCGCCGCCTGCGACGCCCGCACGGTCGCCGTGACGTTCGACCGCAACCCGCTCGCGACGATCGCGCCCGAGCACTGCCCCGAACAGGTGTCGGGCGTTGGCCAGAAGATCGACCTGCTCGCCGAGCGCGGCCTCGATGCGACGCTCGTGCTCGAGTTCGACAAGCGCCTCGCCGATGTGCCGGCCGAGGAGTTCGTGATCCGCTATCTCGTCGAGGGCCTCAATGCGCAGCGCGTACTCGTGGGCGAGGACTTCCGGTTCGGCCGCGGCGGCACGGGCGACGTCGCGCTGCTGCGCCGCATGGGCGTCGAGCACGGCTTCGCGGTCGAGGTCGTGGCCGACGTCTCGAGCGCCGCGACGGGCTGCGACGGCGGCCGCCGCGTCTCGTCGACGTGGATCCGCGAGCTGCTGACGGCCGGCGACGTCGAGCGCGCCGCGAAGCTGCTGGGCCACGTGCACGCCGTGCGCGGCGTCGTCGTGCGCGGCCTGCAGCGTGGCCGCGAGCTCGGGTTCCCGACCGCGAACCTCGCCCCCGACCTCGAGGGCTTCGTGCCCGCCGACGGCGTCTACGCGGGCTGGGTGCGTGCGCGCCGCCCCGAGGGACAGCTCGGATCCGGCGCCCGGTACCCCGCGGCGATCTCGGTCGGCACGAACCCCACGTTCGACGACGTGCCCGAGCGCGTCGTCGAGGCGCACGTGCTCGACCGCGACGACCTCGACCTGTACGGCCGCACGGTCGACGTCGAGTTCGTCTCTCGGATCCGCGGCATGGTCGCCTTCGACGGCCTCGAGCCGCTCATCGCGCAGATGCACGACGACGTCGAGCAGACGCGCGCCGCGCTCCGGTGAGTCAGTAGCTCGACGAGTCCTCAGCGGTCGTCGCCTCGCCGCCGGCGAGGCGCGTGCGCAGCTCACCGAGGATCGTGGCGCTCGCGCTCGTGCCGAGGCGCGTCGCGCCGGCCTCGAACATCGCGATCGCGGTGTCGAGCCCGCGCACGCCTCCAGACGCCTTCACCTGCACGGCGGGGGAGACGGTCTCGCGCATGAGGGTCACGTGGGGCACCGTGGCGCCGCCGCCCGCGAAGCCGGTCGAGGTCTTCACGAACGTCGCGCCCGCGGCCTCCGACAGCCGCGAGCCGCGCGCGATCTGCTCGTCGTCGAGGAAGCTCGTCTCGAGGATCACCTTCGTGACGGATCCCTCCGCGGCCTCGACGACAGCGCGGATGTCGTCCTCGACGCGCTGGTCCTCGCCGCCGAGCAGGCCGCCGATGTGCACGACCATGTCGAACTCGACGGCGCCGTCGGCCTTCGCCTGGCGCAGCTCTGCGACCTTCGCGGCCGTCGACGTCGTGCCGTGCGGGAAGCCGATGACGGTGCCGACCGCGACGCCGGATCCCTCGAGGCGGCTCACGGCGTACGCGACGTCGGACGGCCGCACGCAGACGCTGAAGACGCCCCACTCGGCGGCGATGTCGAGCTCGCGGTCGACGTCCTCCCGCGTGAACTCGGGCTTGAGGATCGCGTGGTCGATCGTCGAGGCGACGTACTTCTCGGTGAGCTCGAATGCCATGCCGCCAGGCTACCCGGCGAAATCCCGGGAGGCATCAGGCGCATGCCGTAGACTGTGCACGTTATCCGCGGGGCGCGCAGGACGGATCCTCGTCCGCGCCGACCGAATCGGTTCGCCGCCACGACCCGCGATGCACGACCTCACGGCCCGTGGGCCCGTTCGGCCACGGTGATTTGGCTCAGGAGGAGCATGCCGACCACGGCACCCGCGCGACAGCGCAAGAAGTCCTCGTCCGTACGTCGCGACGACGAGGCGCCCATCATCCCGATCCTCGCGCGCAAGGTCCGCGAGGTCGAGGCGAAGGCGCAGAAGAACAAGCTCGGCCCGACGAACCGGGTCAAGTTCCAGGTCATCGCCTTCCTCGTGCGCGAGGAGCGCGCGCGGGTCAAGGAAGACTCGCAGCTGAGCGACAGCGCACGCGCCGAGCTGCTGAAGCGCCTCGACGGCGTCGCGACGATCCTCGCGAAGACGGCGGCCCGCGACACCTCGCTCATCCAGCTGCTCGAGGCCGACCAGGCCACGAGCCCCGTCGCGAAGCGCATGCGCCGCGACTGGCTGCTCGACGCGGGCGTCGAGCTCGCGCCCGAGGAGCTCGTGATCGACGACGCGAAGCCCGCCGTCGCCGAGCCCGCCGTGCCGGTCGTCGCCTCCGAGCGCGCCGTGCGGCCCGCGCAGGTCGACGCGCGCATCGAGTCGAACCCGTTCCTCGCCCCGGATCCGGCGCGCTACGCGCCCGTCGATCACCCGCGCCGCCGGCTCGACGGCTGGGAGCTCATGGGCCCGCTCTACAAGGCGTTCGCGCAGGGATCGGGCGGGGGATCGGCGACGATGCCGCTTCCGGACGTGCCCGAGTTCGACCGCCTGTCGCCGCGCGGCCTCGAGATCATGCCGCACCAGTCGCGGTTCCTCGAAGCCGTGCGCGAGGGCCACCGCCGCTTCCTGCTCGCCGACGAGCCCGGTCTCGGCAAGACGGCGCAGTCGGTCCTCGCGGCCTCCGTCGCGAGCGCGTACCCGCTGCTCGTGGTCGTGCCGAACGTCGTGAAGATGAACTGGGCCCGCGAGGTCGAGCGGTGGACGCCGCAGCGCCGCGCCACGGTCATCATGGGCGACGGCAAGGACGTCGACGCCTTCGCCGACGTCTTCATCATCAACTACGAGATCCTCGACCGGCACCTCGGCTGGCTCGCCGAGATCGGCCTGCGCGGCATGGTCGTCGACGAGGCGCACTTCATCAAGAACCTCACGTCGCAGCGCTCGCAGAACGTCCTCGCGCTGTCGCAACGCGTGAGCGAGACGGCGCCGGGCGGCGATCCGCTGCTCATGGCGCTCACGGGCACGCCGCTCATCAACGACGTCGAGGACTTCGACGCGATCTGGCGCTTCCTCGGCTGGGCCGACGGCACGAAGCCCGGCCCCGAGCTCATGGATCGCCTCGAGGAGACGGGCTACACGCCCGCCGACAAGGCGTTCTACCCCGCCGCGCGCCAGGCCGTCATCGACCTCGGCATCGTGCGCCGCCGCAAGAAGGACGTCGCGCGCGACCTGCCCGACAAGCTCGTGGCCGACATGCCCGTGCAGCTCGACGACGAGTTCGGCCGCTCGATCGCGCAGGCCGAGCGCGAGCTCGCGACGCGCCTCGCCGACCGCTACAAGCGGATCATCGAGGCGCGCGGCGACCGCGGCCTCGCGGCGGGCGAGATCGACGAGGACATCGTGCACCTCGTCGCGATGGGCGAGCTCGAGGAGTCGCGCGCCGCGGGAACCGACGGCGACAACGTCTTCTCGATGGTGCGCCGCATCGGCCAGGGCAAGGCGCAGCTCGCGGCCGACTACGCCGTGCAGCTGCAGCGCTCGGTCGGCAAGGTCGTCTTCTTCGCGAAGCACGTCGACGTCATGGATCAGGCGGAGCGCCAGTTCCGCGAGGCGGGCGTGAAGTCGGTGTCGATCCGCGGCGAGCAGAGCAGCACAGCCCGCCAGCAGGCGATCGACGCCTTCAACGACGACGCCGAGGTCGGCATCGCGGTCTGCTCGCTCACGGCGGCGGGCGTCGGCGTGAACCTGCAGGCTGCGTCCAACGTCGTGCTCGCCGAGCTGAGCTGGACGGCGGCCGAGCAGACGCAGGCGATCGACCGCGTGCACCGCATCGGCCAGGACGAGCCCGTCACCGCGTGGCGCATCATCGCCGCGCACACGATCGACCAGAAGATCGCCGAGCTCATCGACCGCAAGGAGGGGCTCGCGCTGCGCGCCCTCGACGGCGTGCAGACCGACGACGAGGGCACCGAGTCGGTGCAGCTGGCGGCGCTCAAGTCGCTGCTGCGCGACGCGCTCGGGGCCTGATCAGACCGCGAGAGCGCACGTTCCGGCCGGGTGCCGGGGCGTGCGCTCGCGGCGTCTGCGGATCCCTCGACGCGACGCGCGGATCCGCGATGCGCGAGGCGCGGGAAACCAATAGTCTCGTCGTATGAAGATCGGGATCCTCACCTCGGGCGGAGACTGCCCTGGATTGAACGCCGTCATCCGCGGAGCCGTGCTCAAGGGCTCGCGCAAATACGGAATCGACTTCGTGGGGATCCGCGACGGCTGGCGCGGCCTCGTCGACGCGGACTTCTTCCCCCTGCAGCGCACCGACGTCAAGGGCCTCTCGAAGGTCGGCGGCACGATCCTCGGCACGAGCCGCACGAACCCCTACGAGGGCGAGCGCGGCGGCGCCGAGAACATCAAGAAGACGATGTACGGGCACAAGCTCGACGGCATCATCGCGATCGGCGGCGAGGGCACGCTCGCGGCGGCCAACCGCCTCTGGAACGACGGCGTGCCCGTGCTGGGCGTGCCGAAGACGATCGACAACGACCTGCGCGCGACCGACTACTCGTTCGGCTTCGACACGGCAGTCAACATCGCGACCGAGGCGATGGACCGCCTGCGCACGACCGGCGACTCGCACCAGCGCTGCATGGTCGCCGAGGTCATGGGCCGGCACGTCGGCTGGATCGCCCTGCACTCGGGCATGGCCGCAGGCGCCCACATCATCTGCATCCCTGAGGTCTCGCTCACGATCGACGAGATCTGCGAGAAGGTCGAGTCGGCCAGCGAGCGCGGGCGCGCGCCGCTCGTCGTGGTCGCCGAGGGCTTCAAGCTCAAGGGCCAGGAGGAGGCGTACTCCGACAAGGGCCTCGACGCCTTCAACCGCCCCCGCCTCGGCGGCATCAGCGAGGTGCTCGCGCCCATGATCGAGCAGAAGACGGGCATCGAGACCCGCTCGACCGTGCTCGGCCACATCCAGCGCGGCGGCTCGCCGTCGGGCTTCGACCGCGTGCTCGCGACGCGCCTCGGCCTGCACGCGGCCGACGCGGTCGTCGACGGCGCGTGGGGCCAGATGGTCGCGCTTAAGGGCACCGACATCGAGCGCGTGACGTTCGAGGACGCGCTGGGCGAGCTCAACGAGGTGCCGCTGCGCCGCTACGAGGAGGCGTCGGCGCTCTTCGGTTGATGCCGACACGACGAAGCGGGGCGGGAGCGCATGCTCCCGCCCCGCTTCGTCGTTGCGCTCAGTCTGCGAGGCCCATGACGTCGAGCATCCACGCGAGCTGGTATGCGCGCTCGCGCCAGGCGTTGTAGCGGCCCGAGACGCCGCCGTGGCCCGCCACCATCTCGCACTTCAGCAGCACGTCGGCGTCGACCTCGCGCAGGCGCGCGACCCACTTGGCCGGCTCGACGTAGTACACGCGCGTGTCGTTGAGCGACGTCATCGCGAGGATCCGCGGGTAGGTCACGTCGTCGCGCACGTTCTCGTACGGCGTGTACGAGCGCATGTAGTCGTAGAAGTCGGCGTCGTGCAGCGGGTCGCCCCACTCCTCCCACTCGATGACCGTGAGCGGCAGCGAGGGGTCGAGGATCGTCGTCAGCGCGTCGACGAACGGCACGTCGGCGAGGATCCCGCCGAACAGCTCTGGCGCCATGTTCGCGACGGCGCCCATGAGCAGGCCGCCGGCGGATCCGCCCTCGGCGATCATGCGGTCCGGCGTCGTGTAGCCGCGCTCGACGAGGTGTCGGGCGACGTCGACGAAGTCGGTGAAGCTGTTGCGCTTGTGCTCGAGCTTGCCGTTCTCGTACCACGCGCGCCCCATCTCGCCGCCGCCGCGCACGTGCGCGACCGCGAAGACGACGCCGCGGTCGAGCATCGACAGGCGGGCGGTCGAGAACGCGGGGTCGATCGAGTGCTCGTAGGCGCCGTAGCCGTACAGGTGCACGGGGCGCGGCGCCGCTCCGGGCTCGCCGAACGAGCGCTTCCACACGAGCGAGACGGGGATCCGCGTGCCGTCGGCGGCGGGCACCCACAGGCGCTCCTGCGCGTAGTCGGCGCTGTCGTAGCCGCCGAGGATCGTGGCGCGCTTGAGGAGCGTCAGCTCGCCCGACGCGACGTCGTAGTCGTACACCGTGCCGGGGGTCGTGAACGAGCCGTAGTGCAGGCGCACGGTCGGTTGCTCCCACTCGGGGTTGCCGGCGGATCCCGCCGTGAACAGCGGTTCATCGAACGCGATCTCGCGCACCTCGTGCGTCGCGTAGTCGAGGATGCCCATGCGGGCGATGCCGCCCTCGCGATACTCGACGATCGCGTAGTCGCGCAGGCAGTCGACGTCCTCGAGGCGCACGCCGGGGCGGTGGGGGATCACGACCTCGGGCTCGGCCTGCGGGTCGTCGGCGGGCAGCCGCACGAGCTCGAAGTCCTCGGCGCCCTGGTTGTGCAGCACGTAGAACCAGTCGCGGCCGTCGATCTCGGCGTGGTCGACCGAGTACTCGACGCCGTCCTCGCGCGAGAACACCGAGACGGTGTCGACGTCCTCGCCCGCGTACAGGCGCGGCACGTCGTCGGCGCGGATGATGTCGACGTCGGTCGTCGTGTTGGACCCCGACACGATCTGGAAGAACCGGAGGCTGCGCGTGAACCCGCCGCCCGTCCAGAACGCCTCGTCCTCCTCGTGGTGGATCTCGACGTCGTTGTCGCGGCCCGCCTCGCCCACGCGGTGCAGCCACACGCGATCCGGGCGCCACGCGTCGTCGACGGTCGAGTACAGGATGAACTGGCCGTCGGGCGTGAACGATGCGCCCGCCGCGACGCCCTCGAGGACGTCGGGCAGCGGCTCGCCCGTCGCGATGTCGCGCACGCGCACCGTGTAGCGCTCGTCGCCCGTCACGTCGGATCCCCAGAGCAGGCGGGATCCGTCGCGCGTAACGCTGAACGCGCCCAGCGAGAAGAAGTCGCTGCCCTCCGCCTCGATGTTCGCGTCGAGGAGGATCTGCTCGCCCGGCACCTCGTCGTCGACCGAGAGGCGCGGCGGGGTCCAGTCGGCGGGGTCCGAGATCGGCGCGCGGCACTGCAGGCCGTACTGCTTGTCCTTGATCGAGCGCCCGTAGTACCACCACTCGCCCTGCCGCACGGGGACCGACAGGTCGGTCTCGCGCACGCGGCCGCGGATCTCCTCGAAGATCCGCTCGCGCAGCGGCTCGAGGTGCGCGAGCCGCGCATCGGCGTACGCGTTCTCGGCCTCGAGATGCGCGATCACCTCGGGCGACGACTTGTCGCGCATCCACTCGTAGGAGTCGACGAACTCCTGGCCGTGATGGCTGCGGACGTGGGGAACCTTCTTCGCGATCGGAGCGCTCACCCGACCACGCTACATGGCGCCGCTGAGCGAGCCGCACCCGCGATACCGTGGGCCCATGCAGCTCGGTCAGCACGCGCCAGCGGCGCGCACGCTCATCCACATCAGCGACACCCACCTGCTCGCGGACGACGCGAAGCTCGGCGGGCAGTACGACACGAGGGCGAACCTCGCCCGCATGCTCGCGCGGCTCGAGCGGATCGAGGGCGCAGACGCGATCGTCGTGACGGGCGACCTCACCGACCTCGGCGAGCCCGGCGCCTACGCCGACCTGCGCGAGATGGTCGAGCCCGTCGCGCAGCGCATGGGCGTCGAGCTCGTGTGGGTCGCGGGCAACCACGACGAGCGCCCGGCCATGCGGCGCGACCTGCTGGGCGAGGAGGCGCCCCAGGAGGCGATCGTCCGCACGGTCGACCTCGGCGGGCTGCGGCTCATCGCGCTCGACTCGACCGTGCCCGGCTGGCACCACGGCGAGATCGACGACGCGCAGCTCGCGTGGCTGCGCGACGAGCTCGCAGATCCCGCGCCGCTCGGCACGATCCTCGCGCTGCACCACCCGCCGCTGCCCAGTCACGTGCCGATGTTCGACATCCTCGAGCTGCGCGGGCAGGACGCGCTCGCGGAGGTCGTGCGCGGATCCGACGTGCGCGCGATCCTCGCCGGTCACCTGCACTATTCGATGAGCGGATCCTTCGCAGGCGTGCCCACGTTCGTGGCGGCCGCGAGCTGCTACACGATGGACGTCGCGCGGCCGCCGCGCGAGGTCAACGGCATGGACGCCGGCCAGTCGTTCCACCTCGTGCACGTGTACGACGACCAGGTCACGTCGACCGTCGTGCCCGTCGAGGCGGCGGATCCGACCGACTTCTTCACGCCCGAGTGGTACGCGCGGATCGAGCGGATGAGCCCCGAGGAGCGGCTCGAGGCGTTCTCTCGGAAGCGCGAATCGGCGACCTGAGAGCGCCATCGGGAACCGGGGCTACCCTGAGCCTCATGGAAGCCGCGAAGACGCGTACCGAAACCGATTCTCTGGGCTCGAGGGAGATCCCCGCAGACGCCTACTGGGGCATTCACACCCTGCGTGCCCAGGAGAACTTCGACATCACCAAGAGGCCCATCTCGGTCTATCCCGAGCTCGTGACGGCGCTCGCCATGGTCAAGCAGGCCGCGGCGCGGGCGAACAAGGAGCTGGGCGTGCTGGATCCCTCCCGCGCCGACCTCATCGACCGCGCCGCGCAGCGCGTGATCGACGGGGAGTTCCACGACCAGTTCACGGTCGGCGTCATCCAGGGCGGCGCGGGCACCTCGACGAACATGTGCGCCAACGAGGTGATCACGAACATCGCCCTCGAGATGGCGGGCCGCGAGAAGGGCGACTACGGCTACCTCTCGCCGACCGACCACACGAACCGCTCGCAGTCGACCAACGACGTCTACCCGACGGCCGTGAAGATCGGGATCCTGCTCGCGCACGTCTCGCAGCTCGAGGAGCTTGACGAGCTGCGCCGCGCCTTCGCCCGCAAGGGCGAGGAGTTCCACGACATCCTCAAGGTCGGTCGCACGCAGCTGCAGGACGCCGTGCCGATGACGCTCGGCCAGGAGTTCCGCGGGTTCTCGACGACGCTCAGCGAAGACTGGCACCGCCAGACCGACAACTCGAACCTGCTGCTCGAGATCAACATGGGCGCGACGGCCATCGGCACGGGCATCAACGTGGCGCAGGGCTATGCCGAGGCGGTGCGCGCGCACCTCTCCGACATCTCAGGCCTGCCGCTGCGCACCGCGAGCGACCTCATCGAGGCCACGAGCGACACGGGCGCGTTCATGTCGTTCTCCGGATCCATCAAGCGCACCGCGATGAAGCTGTCGAAGATCTGCAACGACCTGCGGCTGCTGTCGTCGGGCCCGCAGGCGGGCCTCGGCGAGATCAACCTGCCGGCGCAGCAGGCCGGATCCAGCATCATGCCCGCGAAGGTCAACCCCGTGATCCCCGAGGTCGTCAACCAGGTGGCCTTCACGGTCGCCGGCACCGACACGACGATCACGATGGCGGTCGAGGCCGGCCAGCTGCAGCTCAACGCGTTCGAGCCCGTCATCGCGCACTCGCTGTTCCAGTCGATCATCTGGATGCGCCAGGCGATGCGCACGCTGCGCGTCAACTGCGTCGAGGGCATCACGACCAACACCGAGCGCCTCGGCGCCATGGTCGGCAAGAGCGTCGGCGTCATCACGGCGCTCACGCCCTACATCGGCTACGCCTCGGCGGCGGCGCTCGCGAAGACGGCGCTGCTGACGGGCCGCGACGTCGCCGACCTCGTGGTCGACGCGGGGCTCATGGATCGCGCGCAGGTCGAGAAGCTGCTGCGCCCCGAGCGCCTCACTGGCCTCGAGCCGGCGACGACGGCGATCCCCGTCGTCTCGCCCGAGAACATCCCCTGACCGAACGGCGAAGCGCCCCGACCCTCCTCGAGGAGGGCCGGGGCGCGTGCTGTGTGCGTCGCGCTCAGGCGACGGTGCGGCAGTGCGTCGTCAGCTCGCCGATGCCCTCGACCGCGACCGTGACGGTCGAGCCGTCCTTCAGCAGCACCTGCGGCGTGCGCGAGTAGCCGGATCCGCCGGGCGAGCCCGTCGAGATGAGCGTGCCGGGCAGCAGCGTGATGCCCTTCGACAGGTGGGCGATGAGCGTCGCGACCGAGCGGATCATCTGCCCCGTCGTCGCGTCCTGCAGCAGCTGGCCGTCGACGCGGGTCCAGATCTTCAGGTCCTGCGGATTGGCGATCTCATCGGCCGTGACGACGTACGGTCCGACGGGTGTGAAGCCGTCGAGCGACTTGCAGCGGCACCACTGCGCCTCGGAGTACTGGATGTTGCGGGCCGAGATGTCGTTGACGACGGTGTAGCCGAAGACGTAGTCGAGGGCTTCCTCCTCGGAGACGTCGCGCGCGGGGCGGCCGATGATGACGCCGAGCTCGGCCTCGTAGTCGACCGATTCGGTCTGCGCGCGCGACCACGTCGTCGTGCCCTCGTGCGCGGCGAGCGAGTTGGGCCACAGCGTGAACACGGTGGGGGTGTCGTCGCTCTTGAGGCTGAGCTCGCCGGCGTGCGCCGAGTAGTTGAGGCCTACGGCCATGATCGACGGGGGCGTGAGCACGCCGGGCGCGAAGGTCGTCTCGGCGAGGGGGATCCGCTCGCCGTCGTAGGCAGCGGCCGCGCGCTCCACCTCCTGCCGCAGCGCGGGGCCGCCCGCGATGAGCTGCTCGAGCGTCGTCGGGCCGTGGTCGATGAGGCTCGGGACCGAGACGACACCGCCGTCGGTCACGTGCACGAGAACGGGGGAGGAGGCCTCCGGCAGGATCACGTGGGCGAAGCGCATGCCGATCAGCCTATCCTCAGCCCAGGTGCCGTCCCCGCGCGCCGCTCGCGTTTCGCCCCGCGATCCCGCGCCGCGCACCGATATCCATGGACCGCCTAGAATTCGACATGTGACCCTGTTCGAGCAGCCGCCGTCGCAGAGCAGGCCGTTCGCGCAGCCGCTGCGCGGCGACGGCGAGCCCATCCGGCTCGCGCCCGAGTCCGAGCCGCACCTGCCGCTGCCCGAGGCGCGCCCGCGCCTCACCGCGCAGGGCCGCACTGTGTGGCCGTGGGTCTGGTTCGTCGTCGGCTTCTTCTGCCTCGCGACGCTCGCCTTCTTCGTGACGACCTACGGCGCGGTGGCCCCGCTGCTCGCCTCGCTGCTCGCGTACATCCCGCTCGCGGGCGTCGTCGTCGCGCTCATGTGGCTCGACCGCTGGGAGCCCGAGCCGCGCGGCATGCTGTTCTTCGCCGCGGCGTGGGGCGCGTTCGTCTCGGTCATGCTCACGCTCGTCATCGGCACGCTCATCGCGGGCGCGCTGCGCGGCGTCGCGCTGCCCGACTGGTTCGGGTCGGTCGTGCAGGCGCCGGTCGTCGAGGAGGTGCTGAAGTGCCTCGGGATCCTCTTCGTGCTCGCGATGGCGCGCCGCGCGTTCGACGGCGCGCTCGACGGCATCGTCTACGGCGGCCTCATCGGCGCGGGGTTCGCGTTCGTCGAGAACGTGAAGTACTTCGTCGAGGCGCTCGCCGTGGGCGGGATCGGCGAGCTGAGCGCCGTGTTCTTCCTGCGGGCCGTGCTGTCGCCCTTCGCGCACATCATGTTCACGGCCGTGTGCGGCTTCGCGGTTGGGCTCGCCGTGAGGCGGGCGAGGGGCGTGACCGCGCCGTGGTTCGCGGGCCTCGCAGTCGCGATCGCGCTGCACGCCTTCTGGAACGGATCGGCGTACGTCGCGGGCTTCTTCCTGCCGTACGTGCTGCTGCAGATGCCGATGTTCGCGCTCTTCATCCTCGCCGCGATCCGGATCCGGCGCGAGGAGCTGCAGCTGCGTCGCGAGCGCCTCGAGGAGTACGTGCGCGCCGGGTGGTTCACGTCGCACGAGGCCGACATCCTCTCGACGAGGCACGGGCGGCGCGCCGGCCTCGCGTGGGCGGCCCGGCTGCCGGGCGGACGCCGGCACGTCATGGAGTCGTTCATCCACGACGGCGCGCGCCTCGCCTGGGCGAGGCAGCGGGCGCTCACGGGGCGGGATCCGCAGGCGCCGGCCGACGAGCGTGCGCTCCTGCGGCGCATGATGCAGACGCGCGCCGAGCTCATCGCGCCCGCACCCGCGAACGACGTGCGCAGAGGGTCTTGACACCGGCGGATCCGCGGTGCATTCTCAGAGTCATAGACCAGCGCCCGATGAGTTCTCCGGCCTTGCCGAGACCCGGGCGCTGGTTCTTTTTCGCCTTCCGTCCCCGCCTCGCCGGTTTCGCCCGTAGCGCATTCGCTTTACGACGCCTGCGCGTGCCGGGAAGATGGGGAGCATGACAGCAGATCGCACCAAGCCCGAGTTTGACGCTCCCGACGGTCCCGCTCCCGCCGAGCTGGAGATCCGCGACATCATCGTCGGCGACGGCGACGAGGCCAAGCCGGGCGCGACCGTGACGATCCACTACGCCGGCGTCGACTACGACACGGGCGAGGAGTTCGACTCGTCGTGGAACCGCGGCGAGCCCGCGCAGTTCCCGCTCGGCATGCTCATCAAGGGCTGGCAGGAAGGCATCCCCGGCATGAAGGTCGGCGGGCGCCGCCAGCTGACGATCCCGCCCGAGCTGGCCTACGGCCCCGCGGGCAGCGGCCACTTCCTCGGCGGTAAGACCCTGATCTTCATCATCGACCTGATCGACGCCTGACATCGTGTTCTCGAGGCGCCCCCGGATCCGCTCCGGGGGCGCTTCGTGCGTCACCGGCGCGTTGCGCCGTGTTTCGGATCCATTCACTTGACTTGATTTCCATGCATATGCATGATTAATCTGGTTCCGTCGCCGCGAGTTGCGGACCGCACGCAGACCCCCAAGGAGCACTCATGACCATCGACATTCCCGGTTACAAGCCCGGCACCTACGTCCTCGACGCCGCACACAGCGAGGTCGGCTTCGAGGTGCGCCACATGATGATGTCCAAGGTGCGCGGTCACTTCGACGTCAAGGACGCGACGATCGTCCTCCCGGAGAACCCGCTCGACGCGAAGGTCGACGCGACGGTCGACGCCGCGTCGCTCAACACGAAGGACGAGGGTCGCGACCAGCACCTGCGCAGCGCCGACTTCTTCGACGTCGAGCAGTTCCCGACCATCTCGTTCACGAGCACGGGCGTGCGCCAGGAAGGCGGCGACTTCTACGTCGACGGCGACCTCACGATCCGCGGCGTCACGAAGCCCGTCACCTTCTCGCTCGAGTTCGGCGGCTTCGGCACCGACCCGTGGGGCAACTACAAGGGCGGCGCGACGGCCGAGACCAAGATCAACCGCGAGGACTTCGGTCTCACGTGGAACGCGGCCCTCGAGACGGGTGGCGTGCTCGTCGGCAAGGACGTGAAGATCACGCTCGACATCCAGGGCACCCTGCAGGCCTGATCCGCCTTCTCGGCAACGCCCCGACCGGCTCGCGCCGGCCGGGGCGTTGCTGTGTGCGGGCTGCGTGGGGGCGTGCCGCGTGGGGTAGACTTGTCTCTTGCCGTCGAACGGCCGCGGATACAGAGCGCCCCCGAATCAGGCGGAGGGCACCGCGCAACGAGGAGAAAGGGGATCACTTACATGGCACTGGAAGCAGACGTCAAGAAGTCGATCATCGAAGAGTACGCGACGCACCCCGGTGACACCGGATCCCCCGAGGTGCAGGTCGCTCTGCTGACGCAGCGCATCACCGACCTCACCGAGCACCTCAAGGAGCACAAGCACGACCACCACTCGCGTCGTGGTCTGTTCCTGCTCGTCGGTCAGCGCCGCCGCCTGCTGACGTACCTCCAGCGCATCGACATCGAGCGTTACCGCTCGCTGATCAAGCGCCTCGGTCTGCGTCGATAAGCAGCGGCTGAGCGCACCAGCGTTCAATCGACTTCTCGAAGGCCCGTCCCACGGTGTGGGGCGGGCCTTCGCCGTGTCGCGGGAACAGATTCGCGTCGCATGCGTTCCACCATGTATATTCAGACGCATGGAAAGCGCGGATCCGTCCGCCGAGCGAAGGAGAGCAGCATGAGCGAGCAGAACACCGCGAACGACCAGTGGCAGGGCATGCAGTTCGGACTGTTCTCTGTCAGCGACATCACGCGCGACCCGGTGTCGGGGGAGACCCCGAGCGAGGCGCAGCGCATCAGCGACATCGTGACGATCGCGAAGCACGCTGAGGAGGCGGGGCTCGACGTCTTCGCGATCGGCGAGCACCACAACCCGCCGTTCTTCTCGTCGGCGCCTCCCGTCACGCTCGCCGCCATCGCGGCGCAGACCGAGCGCCTCATCGTCTCGACCTCGACGACCCTCATCACGACGAACGACCCCGTGAAGATCGCCGAGGACTACGCGATGCTGCAGCACATCTCGGGCGGCCGCGTCGACCTCGTCATGGGCCGCGGCAACACGGGCCCCGTGTACCCCTGGTTCGGCAAGGACATCCGCCAGGGCCTGCCGCTCGCGATCGAGAACTACAACCTGCTGCACCGGCTGTGGCGCGAGGACGTCGTCGACTGGGAGGGCAAGTTCCGCACGGCCCTCAACGGCTTCACCTCGACGCCGCGCCCCCTCGACGACGTGCCCCCGTTCGTGTGGCACGGATCCATCCGCACGCCCGAGATCGCGGAGCAGGCGGCGTTCTACGGCGACGGCTTCTTCGCCAACAACATCTTCTGGCCGAAGGAGCACTACCAGCGCCTCATCGCCCTGTACCGCCAGCGCTTCGAGCACTACGGCCACGGCACGCAGGAGCAGGCGATCGTCGGCCTCGGCGGCCAGGCGTTCATGGCGAAGAACTCGCAGGACGCGATCGACCAGTTCCGGCCGTACTTCAACGCGGCGCCCGTCTACGGCAACGGCCCGTCGATGGAGGACTTCACCGAGATGACCCCGCTCACGGTCGGCTCGCCGCAGCAGGTCATCGACCGCTACGCGGCCATGCGCGACCACTACGGCGACTACCAGCGCCAGCTGTTCCTCATGGACCACGCGGGTCTGCCGCTCAAGACGGTGCTCGAGCAGATCGACTTCCTCGGGCAGGACGTCGTGCCCGTGCTGCGCAAGGAGCTGCAGAAGAACCGCCCCGAGCAGGTCGCGGACGCCCCGACGCACGCGGCCCTCGTGAAGGCGAAGTACGGCGACAAGGCCCCGCGCCAGCCTCGCCCCAACGCGAACCGCGGTGACAACGTCACCGGCGGCTCGCCGTACCAGGACACGGAGACCCTCGGGTCTGCATTCGGAAAGGCGGCGGACAAGTGACGGACACCAAGAAGATCGCGGTCGTCTCGGCCGGGCTGTCGGATCCCTCGTCGACGCGGCTGCTCGCCGACCGGCTCGTGCAGGCGGTCGCCCGCGAGCTCACGGCGCGTGAGGTCGACGCGGAGACCCGCGTGTTCGAGCTGCGCGACGTCGCCCACGACATCACGAACAACATGCTCACGGGATTCGCGCCGCCCGCGCTCGCCGAGGTCAACGGCTTCGTCGAGAAGGCCGACGCACTGATCGCGGTCACGCCGATCTTCTCGACGAGCTACTCGGGCCTGTTCAAGAGCTGGATCGACGTGCTCGACCGCGAGGCGATCGAGGGCACGCCCGTGCTGCTCGGCGCGACGGCGGGCACGCCGCGCCACTCGCTCGCGATCGACTACGCGATGCGCCCGCTGTTCACATACCTGCACGCCGAGCCCGTCTCGACGTCGGTCTTCGCCGCGAGCGACGACTGGGGCGACAACGCCGACCGCGTCGCGCCCCTGCAGAAGCGCGTCGACCGCGCGGCCCGCGAGCTCGCCGACCGGCTCACCTCGGCAGGCGCCGCCGAGCGGCTCGACCCGTTCAGCCCCGAGGCGTACCTCGGTGCCGGCGGATCCTTCGCCGACCTGCTGAGCGACGTGCCCGAGCGCGGCTGACCGCGCCGCCGCTGCCCCCGCCGGATCCCTCCGGCGGGGGCAGCGGCGTGTCTACGCGGGACCGAAGCCCAGCCGGCGCAGCACGCCCGGCAGCGCCGCCTCCCAGCAGGGCGCGTCGTGGCCGCCGTCGAACTCCTCATAGTCGAGCGTGCGGGCGAGGGGAGCGACGGCGTCGCGCAAGCGGCGCACGGGCCCCGTGAGCACCCACTCGTCGGTTCCCACCGACAGGTGCACGGATCCGAGCGCGGGTTGCGCGTCGCGGATCACGCGCGTGAGCCACTCGGCCTCGTGCCCGCTTCGCGCGTTCGGCCACCAGAACGATCCCGACTGGCACACCGAGGCGCCGAAGCGGTCGGGCGCGATGCACTGCGCGAACAGCGCGGCGAGTCCGCCGAGCGAGGATCCCTGGATGAGGGTGCGCTCGGGGTCGTCCGTGACGGGTACTGGCGAGGTGCAGATGAGGCGGCGCAGGTCGTCGACGAGCGCGGGGTTGGCCGTGAGGTCGGCGTCGCGCGCTTCGCCGATCACCTCGTCGTCATGCGGGACGGGGCGATCGCGGCGCGCGGGCGGCCGTCCGAGATCCTCACCGAGCAGCTGCTCGCCGACGTCTTCGCGCTCGACGCGCGCGTCATCCCCGATCCCGTGTTCGG